>JAHDIA010000119.1 GCA_020631035.1 Chitinophagales bacterium
TAGTGGTACGTGGAGACATCCCGAAAATCGGGATAATCTGTACGGGGTGGAATGGAATGGAATGGGCTTTATGGAATGGAATGGGCTTTATGGGATGGATGATAGAGCCGACGAAGCAGTGAGCATGCCAAATACGCCAGATAGTAGTGAATATGGCGGTTTTCCTAGTGGTATGTGGAGACATCCCGAAAATCGGGATAATCTGTACTAGCCGCAATATTTCCCCCAATGCCGCCATAGGAGCGGATAGCTGGGAGTCGCCATCGTCCGAAGCCTGTGCGTTCCGTCCAAATCATTAAAATACCCTCATAAAAATTGTTAATTAGCTTGTTATTGTTACCAAGATGGTTTTTAAAGTCATAATTTTGTGTTAAGCATGAAACATTTTAGCCTTTTAATCAGTTGATTCTCTTTAGAAAAGGCATTTATCACATCACCCCTTCCAAAAAAAGTTACTACCTACCACTACTTTATCTTGTCCTTTGACAATTTTTGTTGAAGAGAGCAATTCTTAAACAAGCTATCCAGTCGCCTGCGGCTCCCTGCTATTTGTTCAAGAATCACTCTCCAAAAATTATCAAAGAACCTTTTTTCTTGTTCTTTGCTGTATGAAGCTGAGCAATGAGAAGTTTTTTAGAATGGAAATAAACACTATTTATAATATGAAGAAGATTAACTTATTCTTTTTGGGCTTGTTTGCTGCTGTGGGTATGGAAGCTCAAGAATTGACACAGCCAGTCTTGGATTCGATTCATGTGTATGAGCAAGCGGAGGAAGCGGATTGGACCTTGACTGAAAAGATTTACAATCAATATGGTGCGAATGGTCTGTATTCGGGCAATTTGATTGTCAAAATTGGTGAGGAAGGTTTTGCCAATAGTAGTGCGACGGAAATGCTCGCCAATGACAAAACAGAAAAGATACGCCTACAAAAGAAGTGGGATGCTGATTCACAAAAGTGGGTAGCTGATAAGAAATTTGTGTCTAAGTATGATGAGAAAGGCCGCCAGATAGAGATTCTCAATCAGTTTTTTGAGGATGGTCAGTGGCACGATCATTATATGAAAAAAACTGTCTATAATGCTCAAGGCTTGGTTAAGGAAGAAATCAATAAGTATTATGACAAGGTTAAAAAGGAAACGACTGTTCACGAACGTACAGTGTATGCTTATTTGAAGGGAAAAATGGTGGAGAAGAGTCAGCAGATGTGGGATCTAAGTACCCAAAATTGGCGCAACATCAAACAAACGGTTTTTCAGTACAATGACAAAGGTTTGTTGAAATCTAGTGATACGCAAAATTGGAATGCCAATAGCAATAAATGGAATCAGGGTTCGACGGATGTTTATCAATATAGTAAAAAAGGTGAACTTGAATTTATTGAAACCGACTTTGAGGCGAATAAGGAGCAAACGTCTTTGAAAAAAGGCAAGCGTTCAAATTATGTCTACAATAGAAAGGGTGAGTTGGTGGAGAAAAATATGTTTTTGTGGGACAATCCTTCGCAAGATTGGAAACCTATTAGTGAGAAGTGGTTTGAGTACAATTCGGACCAAAAGCTAACTGAGGAAGGTTTTAAGCGTTATGATTTGGGAACTGCAGAAGTAAACAGTGGCTATAGAAGTCAGTATGAATTTGATGACCACAAAAAGTTGTTGTACCGCAGTCAAAATTGGGATGCTGACAAAGCTGGATGGGAAGATGTGGTTTTGCAAACGTTTGAGTATGATGGGAACATTCAGACTGATGCGTACTTTAGTCAGTGGGATGCTGAGACGGATGAGTTGATGTATAAGAAGCATTTTGAACGTTTTTGGTCTAGTGCTAAAAAGGAAAAACCAGAAGAAGCAAGCGAACGCATTGAGGTGGCATCGAGTGAGTGTGCGATTCCCAATCCGTATACCATTGGCAATTCGATTTATTGTTCGGAGCTAGAGGCGGATGAGGACTACCAATTGTTGGTCTATGATTTGAATGGTAAATTGTTGCATCGTCAGACTTTTAGAGGAGGTGATCCTGTGAGTGTCAATGAGTCTTTGGCGGGTGGTATGTATATCTTTAAGGTACAAGATCCATTTAAAACGAGAAGTACACAGAAGGTTGTGATTGGGAGGTGATTTAAAATTGAAAATTCAAGATTAAAAATTTGGACCGCTGATGCGGATTTAAGTTTAGCCCGATTCCTTACAGCCAAGGCTGTAAGGAATCGGGATTTTTACATCTGAGACAGAATGCTTAAAAAACAACAAACCCCAGTGCAGTATTCATTGCACTGGGGTTTTTAATACTAGGTAAAATGATTACTTTTCTCTACTTGGCTGCCCAATCGGTATTGAGGCTGCCATGTGCTTGGGTTTCCCCGCCATTGGGTTGTCCATATTGGTCATACCAACCCAAATTGATTCCTTTTCCTTGGACTTTTTGGGCTTGTTGTTTGCCAATGGTTTTTACTGTTTTGCCTTGGGCAAATGTTTTTAATTGATTCTTCATTTTAAATGTTTTTATAGGTTAATAAATAAAAAAGTAAATTGAAAACGTGCTACGCAAAAAACTTATTGTAGCACGTTTTGTCATTATGTCAAAATATTACCGTTTTCTAATTCTAACAAATAGTCAATGCAAGTCCCCAGTTTAGTTTTCCTTCTTGTGTCTCTTCTTCATCTTTTCCTTTACCTACAAGTTTGAGGCTTTTTGAGATAGAAAGTGTTTTTACTTTGGGGTCTTGCCCAAAGGTGCTTAATTGCTTTTTCATAATCATTTTATTTTTACAGTTAATAAAATAGTTTTATTAAAAAATACGCTCTTCAAATATTTTACTTTTTGATAGACAATACAAACTTATTAGCCTAAACAATACACATACAAATGCATTGAGTTGACTTAAAGAAAGTTAAATATTATTGTTTTATGATGGTGGCTGAGAGCATCACAAACTAAACCTACAATATAAACTTAAATGCAGTAAGATGCAAATATTTTTTTTAGAGTCGACGAAGGAAAAGAGCTTTGCCCCATATGCCTGATGGCAACGAATACCTGACACTGAGATAGGTGTTGTGAAGTAGGGAGATTTGCAGGCTGAGGAACGAAGACAAAAAACGAGCTTACTGAACCGCCTAGCGAAGTGGCAAGTAGCAGTGAACAGCAGGGAGTCACCCACCCACGAAAGAGCAAGCGTTCCGTACAAAACAAAAAGATGACATTTTTGCTCTTACATATTGCCTACAAAAATGTCATCTTACATCTTACTATTATAAAAAAGCCGCTCCCAAAAATGGAAGCGGCTTAAGATATATTTTTGTTCTTTGACAATTTAAGTGTTTTTCAAAATTGCATTTTACCCCATCATTGAGTAAATCATTTTGAGTCTATCGTGGGTTTCGTTGTCTTTGATTTTCTTCATTACTTCGCCAATTTTGTCCACAATGTTTTTGATGCCTTCTACATCGGCACCACCTGTATTGTCGGCTTCGGCTCTTTCAGACAAGATGCTCTTGGCATCCATCAAAGCTCTGGCTCCACTTAAACGCACCCACCATTGTTCATCCATATCCATTGCGCTTGATTTGAGCAATTCTACTCCTTCGGTAATTTGACCCAAGTTGTTCATATTGCCCATCAATTTGCCAAGATTTTCGTTGAGAACGTATTTGGTAAATCCGCCTTTTTCGTTGAGTTGCTTCTTAAAGAAGGCAAATTGGTCATTTCCTCCTGACTCGCCGTAAATACCCGCCAAAGAACGGATGACATTGTCTTTTTCTGAAGTTTCCCATTTTTTGGCTTCTGCCATTCCAGCCGCTTTGTCTACTTTGGTCAAACCTGCCATTGCTTGTCCCATTACGCCATAAGAACGGTCTTGGATGCCCTTTTTGAACAAAGGAATGAGAGCTTTGTCTTCCATACTTGCCAATATTTCATAGGCAGAATTTCTTACACCAGCCTCTTCATCAGCTGCCAATTCTTTTAGTCTTGGCATTGCTTTTTCTTTGATGTCTTTGTTTTTCCAATCCAAATTCAATGCAGCACGGCTACGGGTTGCCCAGTATGAATCGTCTAAGGTTGCAATCATTGCCGCTTGTACTTCTGGATCGTCTTGATACTCTTGCAAACCATACAATGCCTCATATTTGTCAAGGTACAATGGAGCGTGCTTGAGCTGGTGTACATAAGCTGTTTTGGATTTGTTGTCTTTTTTCTCACACAACAACATCTTATCCCCATCTACATTGATGAGGTCTGGCTTGCCATCTACATCAAACTCGAAGGTTTGCTGTCTTTCGTTCATTACGATGTTTTCTCTTTGTACTTTGTCGCCAAAATACAAGTCGATTGCCATTGGAATTTCAAACACATCTTCGTCTTGGGTTTGCTTGATGGTCACTTTAGAACGTTTCACTTCTGAATCATAATCATACTCAATGTCTAGCATCGGATGTCCTGCTCCTAAGAACCATTGGTTGAAGAACCAGTTGAGGTCTTCGCCTGTCACTTCTTCAAAAGCGAGACGCAAGTGGTGAATTTCAACCGCTTCATATTCGTTTTGTCTGAGGTACAAATTGAAAGCTTTGAAAAAAGCCTCGTCTCCTACATAATTGCGCAACATATGTAGGACTCTACCACCTTTTTGGTAGCTGTGTCCGTCAAACATATCTTCTTTGTCATCATAGTAAAAACGGATAAGGTCTTTTTTACCACTGTTGGCGGCATCGCTCAAATAACCGCTTAAATCTTGACGTAGGTGGTTGTGCATTTCGTCTTTGCCATATTTGTGTTCCAACCAAAGTGATTCACCATAGGTGGCAAATGCCTCATTGAGTGGAAGATTTGCCCAAGACTCACAAGTAACGATGTCACCAAACCAGTGGTGGAACAATTCGTGTGCAACAATGTCTTCTCCATCAAAGTCGATCAAGTCTCGGTCGTCTCCTTGCATAAACTCACCAAAGATTACAGCCGACGAATTTTCCATTGCACCAGAAACATAGTCTCTTACGACCACTTGAGAGTATTTGTCCCAAGGGAATGGATAATCCAATAAGTTGGAGAAATACTCAATCATCTCTGGCGTATTGGGGAAAATTTTACGGGCGTATGCTTCGTACTCAGGCTCTACATAATAATCTACGACTTTGCCTTTCCATTCGTCTCTAATAACCGCAAAATCACCAACGGTCATTGCAAACAAATAAGGAGCGTGTGCAATCTCTTGTTTCCAATGGTCGGTACGGGTTCCATCGCCATTGTTTTTAGAGCTCATTAATTTACCATTGGACAAGGTTTTGTACTTGTCTTGAACGGTCATATATATTTCTTGGGTGGTACGCTCATTGGGCGAGTCGATGGTTGGGAACCAACACGAAGAGGCTTCGGTTTCGCCTTGAGTCCATATTTGTTGTGGCTTGTTTTTCTCCGTTCCATCAGGATTGATAAAGTACAATCCTTTGTCGCTGGTAATGGCGGCACTTCCGCCTGATTCCAACTCATCTGGTTTGGCAACATAATCAACAAAGATGGTGTATTGCTCATCTCTGGTGTATTCTTTGCCCAAGTCAATGGTAATGAACTCTCCTTCGTATTCATATTTCAAGGCTTTCTTGCTTCCACCTGTCACCATTGCCACTTCATTGATATCAAAACCTTTGGCATCTAGTGTTAGGATACTTGTTGGATAAAAGTAAGGTTTGAAGTCCATTGTTGCCTTACCGTACAAATATCTTTTTTCCCAATCAAAACGAACATCAAGACTCGTTGTCAAGAGGTCGTTGACTCTTTTTTCTGCTCCACGGTATTCCATTTTGCCTGCCTCTGCAACCACTTCCATTGGATCAAGGGTGCGTTCTTCTACTTCCTCTGTTTCTGTAGTTTCTGTTGTCTCTGCTTGTGGAGTAGCTTCGACAGTGGTATTTTGTTTGGATGACGAACAAGCACCGAATACCAATCCAGAAACGGTGATTGCCATTAATAATTTTTTCATATTACATATAGGTTTTATATCCGTTGTAGTTTTTTAGCCGCAAATTTCGCATTTTCTTAGAGTATATAAAAGAAAAGCGAAAGCATTAACGCTTTTATAATATATATAGCGTCACGAAAATGTCAAGAGTAGAGGTCAAAATTACTCCTGACAAGCTTCTTCCAATTCTTTTTGCATACACACCTTGCAAAAGGTGGTTTTGCCTGTTTCTGTATTGTGTTTGCTAAGGGTTTGGTAAACCTTGAGTTTGTCTATTTGTTGGTCTACAATTGGATGGGCATATTGACTGGTGAGAGAAAAACAAAGACCAATCAATACAATGTTGATAAAGTTGAGTATTCGATAGTTTCGTTTGGAGTTGCTCTCCAATATGTGTTTGATGCGTTCTTTAAGCAGCGAACCTCTTTTGAAGTGTTGGGCAACAGCCACTTGCTTGCCTGTTTTCATTTTGAACAAGAGTTGGGCGTAGGAACGGGCATTTCCCCATTTTTGTACCGCAAACTCATCGGCTATGTATTCATTGAGTCGGTCCAAATCGTTGCGGAGTAAGTAATACAAGGGATTGGCAAACCACAAGACTTGTAACAAATTGACCAATATTTTGACCCAAGTATCGAATTGGTGGATGTGTGCCAGTTCGTGCCAGATAATGGCGTTTTGCTCTTTTTCGCTTAGGTGTTCCATCTCTTCTTGCCAAATAATGTATCGCTTAATGAGCCTAAACGAAGCAACGGAGAATGGTCGATGGGTATGTAAAATGATGACTTGAGTTCCTTCTATAGTACGTTCCTCTTTTTGACTCTTGGCAATCAACCACAGCAAAAACACCAGATTGCCCAATAAGAACAAAAGTGTCAATACAGCTGCAAAACCCAAAATTTTCCAAAAAGCGGTTTCTTGCCAAGTCAAAAAATTGTAGATGGAGCTTTCTTGGTAATACAATAGGTTTTCTTTTTCGATGTCCTCACAATTGCAAAAGTCTTCACTGGTAATGGCTTGTTGGTAGCAGGCTTCCAAGACTTCACCTGTTGGACAAAAGTCCAAAAAGACACTTTCTTCCAAAATGTAGACATCCTTCTTAACTGTTTCGATGTGTTTTTCAATGGCGGGTTTGGGTACAAAAGCTGTACTTTGTACAAAGAACAAAGGGATCAATAAACTCAAACCCAACACACTCAATAAAGCTGTTTTTTGGTTGCTAGAAGATACACGTTCCCTGAGTAGCAGATAATACAAGCCACCGCCTAAAATACAGAGTATATATGTCAATATGATGTATGTCAGCATCGGTTCTTATTCTAGTCCTAACAACTTTTGCGTATACACAGTTTCTCCATTCACCATAAATATAAGAAAGAAAACACTGTTTTGTTGTGGTATATTGATTTCTTCTACGATTTTGCCAGTATACAACACTTCTTTTTTCAATATTTGCTGCGATTTTCCTGCCAAATTGAACAATTGTATTTCTAATAAGGCTGGTTCTGGCAACTGGATTCGGACGGACTGTTGGGGGCTTTGTTTGCAAAGGGTGTCCCCGCTATCCGCTTTTACTCCTCCCTCCAACTGAATTGGAGGTGCGGGGTAACCGCTTCTATCGGGCGTAGGTGGCATGTTTTGTCCTTCGTCGGTTCTGGGGCAAATCCAATTTACAATCCATCATTCGTAGGGGAAATTTGTAAATTGTCTTTACATTTTTTTCGCCCATTTCGGGGAGATACAAAATATTGCGTCTCTACATTGCGCCTGTTTCGGAAAGAAAATTCGTGAATTTTCTCTACAATTTACACACCACAATTCCCAAAGAAAATTCGAGAATTTTCTCTACTCCTCTTCTTTCCGCAACATATCCTCTATCTCCTTAATGTCTTTATCAGAGATTTTTTTATCATCCAACAAAGCCGAAACCAAACCGCTGACCGAACCCGAAAAGGCATTGTCCAATACATTGTGCATCAAACGCTTTTGATAGGCAAAACGAGAGACGGTGGGGAAGTACTGATGCGTTCTACCAAAAGCCTTGTGGTCAACATAATTCTTTTCTTCCAAAATACGAATGGTGGTTGAAACAGTATTGTAGGCTGGCTTGTGCGGAGGTTTGGGGTTTTTCTCTACATCTGCTGGCAATTCCTCTATAATCTCTTTTACAAAAGCTTCTTTTAGTTTCCACAAAACATTCATAATCTTTAACTCCAAAGGAGTCAATAGTTTTTTATCGCTCATATTCTTTCATTTTCAATGCTAACAATCTTTGTTCTTTGGACTATAAATACCCTCAAGTATTACAAGCATCCCTTTAAATTCATCTCATCATCTATTCCTTAGAACCTATCTGAGCAACTTCAAAATAGGTTTCTAGGCTTATAAAATCATTATTCAAACTTCCAGAGGACTACATCAAAGATACAACTATTTTTTTAGTTTCGCAACTATTTTTTTAGTTGATGATTTACAATATATTGACACACCACACAATATGCAACTTAGTTGCATAACTAAAATAATTGTATTACATTTGTGTCATTAAACAATTTAATGAAAGAACATAATGCAAAAGTTATTTTCAATACTTGCTTTTTTGCTACCAATTATTCTATTAGTCCCTTCTTGTAGTGATGAGGAGGAGGAAGAAGACACTGCAAACAATGTAATTACCATCATTGTACAAGAACCATCGGCTGATGAAATTGTCACTGATTGTTCTAATGTACACATTCATATTGATGTAACTGCCTCAGATGAAAACCATGAAGTAGATATTTTATTACATCCAGAAGGCGACGCAACTGATAAAATCATTGACCAACACATACATGATCACGATCAAACAGTTACTTTTGACCAAGATTATGACTTATGTAACTACGGTTCTGGTACTTGTTTTCATTTAGAAGTTAGTGCCTGTGCTGACCATGATTGTACGACTATTGAGATGGCAGACATTGAATTTTGCTTACAATAAGCAAGCTCAAGCCATCAAAAAATTTATCCATACATAATCATTAAAACAAGAAAAGTTGTTTGGCAAGAATTATGTTCAATGTGACAGGCAAAAAGCCCATCCACAAGTATTGGGAATCCATTTTTTGCTTATCACTGCTTACCTTCTCTTACTTCAAGGTAAACAACAAAGAAAAATATGGAGCAAGCTGGTTGTATCAACTGGCTTGCTCTTTTGCTATTTATGTTCTTTCGGACAAGTGAGTGGTTTGGTTGTAGATGAACACCACCATCAAGAACCCCTCATTGGTGCAACAGTCTTACTCCTACCTGATAGTATTTATACTTCCAGTGATGCCAAGGGTAAATTCGCTTTTAAAAATATCAAGGACGGGGCTTACTTATTGCGTTGTTCTTACATTGGATTTCATACAATGGAAAAAGAAGTTTCGGTAGTAGGTGGAAAGGCAGATTTTGTCAAAATCAAAATGCATACCCATCACGAACTGCTAGAAACAGTCGAGATTATTCATGAACACAACAAACAAGAAGAAACCCTTCAAGCTGAACACATAGACGATCAATTCATCGCCAAAAACATCCAAGGAACCTTTGCACAAACCATCGAAAAATTGCCTGGCATCAGTTCCATCAATGTCGGAGTGGGCATCGCCAAACCTGTTATTCGGGGCTTGTCTGCCAATCGCATCATTGTCAACCACCAAGGGGTCAAACAAGAGAGCCAACAATGGGGCAATGATCACGGTTTGGAAATTGATCAATTTGATGTAGAAAGAGTTGAAATAATCAAAGGTCCTGGCTCTCTTCAATATGGCTCCGACGGTCTAGGTGGAGTTATTAACATTATGCCTGGACGGATATTGCCTCCCAATAGTTTTGATGGTAGTCTCACAGGTGTTTATAAAACCAACAATCGACATTGGGGTGGTTCAGCTCGCTTTGGTTTCAATCTCAAAGATGTATTTTTCAATGCCCGTTATAGTCGCCAAGATTTTGGAGACTACCGAGTTCCTGCCAGTGAGTTTGAATACAATTCTTTTACGCTTCCCATTTACAACAATACCCTCAAAAATACGGCTGGCAATGAGAACAATTTTAGCATTTCTACAGGTGTAAGCCGTTCTTGGGGCGTTACCCGTTTAACAGTCAGTCAATACCAACTCGAAGCGGGTTTGTTTTCGGGTGCAGTCGGCATTCCTCGTTCCTACAGTTTAAGCGACGATGGCAATAATAGAGACATAGATGTTCCCAAACAGGAAGTAACCCATTTACGTGCCACCCTCAACCAGTCCATTTTGTTTGGTGAAGACCATTTGGTCGTAGATATAGGCTATCAACGCAACTTACGAAAAGAATTTTCTTATCCAGAGTTCCACAGCATTCCTAGCTCCCTCATTGATCCCAACAATACCCTTGCCTTACAATTGGAGCTAGAAACCTATAGCATCTCGGCACACTACGAAAAACACGGAGAGGATCACAGTCGACTCATTTACGGTGGCAATTTGCAATGGCAAGAAAACATCAGAAGTGGTTTTGAATTTTTACTACCCAATTTCAAGACCTTCCGTTCGGGTGTATTCATCATCAACGAAAGAGATGTACGAGAAAACTTACTCATCAACGCAGGTTTTCGTTACGACTTTGCCAACAATACCACAACAGATTTTACCCAATACGTTTGGGACAGCAACGAAAACATCACAGACTCTTTGACCGCACCCATCACAGACAAGGACTTTCACAATTGGTCGGCATCATTGGGAGCCAATCTCCATCTTTTTGACGATACTTGGGTACTCAAAGCGAATATTGGCAAAAGCTTTAGGGTCCCCTACCCTGCCGAGACCGTTTCCAATGGCATTCACCACGGAACCTTTAGACACGAAGTAGGCAATCCCGATTTGAGTTCGGAGCAAGGCTATCAATTCGATATTGGGGCGATTATGGACTACCACAAATTTTCGGCAAATGTGGCATTTTATTTCAACTACTTTGCCGATTACATTTACCTTGGTCCGAGCTTCCCAGCCCGTTTCTCTCCCCTACCCGAAGCGGGGCAAATTTTCTTGTATCGCCAAGACGATGCTATTTACACAGGGGGCGAAATTCAATGGGATTGGCAAGTACTTCCACAATTAACCTGGAATCAAAGTTTGGATTATGTACAAAGCTACAATGTCAATACCAAATTGGCATTGCCTTTTACCCCACAACCCTCCATCAAAAATGATTTGGTTTGGACTTTTAAAGACAAGGCTTTTTTGCGTAATTTTCAAATTGAGTTGAAGCACGAATACCACCTAGCCGCCCAAGGACGTCTTAGAGTGGACCGTTCAGAACAATCGACCCCTGCCTATCAATTGTGGGGCGTGGGCAGTAGTTGGACATTGCAATGGGGCAAACAAGCATTTGATTTTAATTTTCAAATACAAAACCTATTCGACACCCAATACCTAGCCCATTTAAGTCGTTATAGAGTGATAAATGTTCCCGAACAAGGACGCAATTTTGTATTCAGTTTGAAAGTACCATTTGCAGGGAATTTTCCAACAAAAAACAAAATGTAGGGGCAGATCTATGTGTCTGCCCAAAACAAAATGTAGGGGCAGACCTATGTGTCTGCCCAAATACGAAACAGACGAATGCAATTCGCCACAACAAACAAAATTTCGCGTGAAGGATAGTAGTGGACGACCGAAGGGAGTGTGCGCAGCACGGAGCAAAGC
>JAHDIA010000839.1 GCA_020631035.1 Chitinophagales bacterium
TAGTCCCGATTTCATCGGGATTTGAAAAACCAACGTTCCGTCCAAAAATTAAAAAACATTATTACAAGACCAAGCAAGTACAAGTATTTAAAATCAATCAACATTATGAGTGCAGCAGTTAAGCCAATTATAGGAAAAGACGTTATTGAAACCTTGACTTTGGGGATGTATGAAGATCCTCGTTTTATTTATAGGGAATATGTGCAGAATGCAGCCGATCAGATAGACCGAGCCGTTGAGCAAAAAATATTGAAGACGAAGGCATCGGGAGTGACAGAGATTACCATCAATAAAAAAGCCAAACAAATCATTATTGAAGACAATGCGACAGGGGTGAAGTATGCCAATGTATTTGAGATTTTGGGCAATGTGGCCGTTTCGACCAAAGAACGGGGAAAGCACAAAGGTTTTAGAGGTATTGGGCGTTTGGGTGGCTTGGGCTATTGCGAAAAATTGGTCTTTGAAACCTCGGCAAAAGGAGAAGAAAAGGTGAGCATTATGACCTGGGACGCCAAGGAGTTGAAGAAAATCATTAATGATCGAAAGTTGAAGTTGGAAGCGGCTGAGGTCATCAGTGCCATCACCAATTTGCGCTTTGAAGATACCGATGCCAAGAGTCATTTTTTTAGAGTTCGCTTGGAAAAAGTGACCAATTCCGATTTGTTGGATACTCAAAATGTGAGTGATTATTTGTCGATGGTTGCTCCAGTGCCATTTGCTCCTTCATTTTATTTTAAAGACAAGATCAAGAAAGAAATCAAAAAACAGAAAGTAGAGCTAGATGAGTACAAAATATTTGTCAATACCAATCAGATATTCAAAGCCTATTCGACCACTATTTACCAAGGCAATAGTGAGAACAATCGCAAGACGCCAATAGACGAAATATTTGATGTGCAGTTTTTTAAATCTAAAATGGGAAAAGACGTGTTGTTGTGGGGCTGGTATGGGGTGTCAGAATTTAAAAGTCAGATTCCAGAACGTGGCAATTTGGCTAGGGGGCTTCGTTTGAGAAAAGGCAATATTCAGATAGGTTCGGATTATACTTTGGTCAAACTGTTTAAGGAACAAAGAGGCAATTTTTACTTTTTTGGGGAGGTACATGCCATTAGCCCTGACTTGCTGCCCAATGCTCGTAGAGATTATTTTGTAGACAATGCCGCTTGTCGAGAAATGGAGGAGTATTTGCGTGAGTTGTTTTACAATAAATTGCATAAATTGTACTACACCGCTTCGCAAATTCGGAGTGCCAATAAAAAGGTACAACGCCTCAAAGAATTTAAGAAAGAGTACAACACCAAACAAAAAGAAGGCTTTAGTTCGCTAGAAGAAAAGCTGCAAATGGAGGATCAGTTTGAGCGAATCAAAGACAATGCAGAGAAGGCAAAACAGAAGCTGGAACGTGAACAAGAAAAAGCAAGTGAGGCAAACAATGCAGTAGTATCCAAAATCATTGAACAAGTCGTGGATACCGAACACATTACACCCCAAAACTATAAGATTCCCAAAAAACAAAAGGAAGAAAAGGCACCTTTGCGGACAGATAAATTGGATAATTTGAGCAAGAAAGAAAAGGAACTCCTCAACAAAATATACGTTATTATAGATACAGAGCTTCCCCCACCTTTGGCAAAGGGTTTGAAAGACCGGATTGAGAAGGCTTTGGGCTAGGGAGTAAAAGAGCAATATTAATGAAAAACTTAAACTTGAATCCATGACCATGAAGTTAACCAAATTTGATATAGGGGGGGAAATCATTTCTATTTTGACAAAGGGAATGTATCCAAACCCACTGGATGCACTTCGGGAATACGTGCAAAATGCTGTGGATGCAAAAGCTG
>JAHDIA010000840.1 GCA_020631035.1 Chitinophagales bacterium
GAATTACGCATATTGTCTCTTATATATTCTCTATGACCTAAATCTTCATAAGCGACTTTTTTATGTATACTTGCACCAAAAGTTTTCCATAAATCAAAGTCTACCAAGCTACCAAGCTCGACTTCATTTGAAGGATCAATACCACAACGAATTGTAGGAATATTCTTTTGAAGATACAACATCAAATCCCTGTATTTATAAAAATGTGGTTCAATCAAATTACTACAGCTACTACAATTACAAGGCACCAACTTATCATACCGCAAACCCTCAAACTGACGATGAATCTGCTCAAAACCATCCGCAATGATATTCAAAAACCCCTTACTCTCCACCCCCTTGACCCGAATGGCAATTTCCCTTTGACCATAAGTTTCCTCGACCAATGCCTTGGTATTGTGTTCATTTTCCATAAGCGTCCCATTTGCCCAAGAAAGTTCCTCATTTTTTACATAGCGATGCAAACGAACGATAAACTTACTCAACAAACCCTTAGGCATAAAGGCATAACGAAAACGCAATTGTAAATTGTGGCTATTGTCCCATTCCTCCTTGATACGCTCAGGCTGACTTTCAGGTAAAAGTTGTGGAACAAGATAAACAACAGGCTTGCTATCTGGAATTTTATAACACAAATCAAAATTGACCATTAGAGCCAATAGTTCATCGTGCTTGTGACAATATTTGCTTTCTTCCCAAATAAGAGCTTTGTCCTCTGTATACAAACGCCCCCTTTGTTGTTTGACTTTTTCATTGTCCAAAACCTTGTAGACTGCCTCCGTTGCCCACTCATTTTGTAGGACAATGGTACGCTTGAGTACAGCATCCTCTTGAAAATACAAGAAGACCCCAAGGTCGTGTAAATACCGACTAAGTGTCGAGATACGTTCCTTTTCTGGGATACTATGTTTGGCACACAAAGCAAAAAAATCATGGTCCTCAATATAGGGTTGACTTTTGGATAGTGCTAGCAATTCTTGCCGAATGATTTTCCATTGCTTGGGTATTGGCTGTCCCACCAAAGGCAATTCCTCAATATGGTGTTGTATGGCTCGTTTGATTTTGGCGATTCCTTCGGTATCCGTTTTTAAATTGCACTCAAACTTATCCATTACAAACTCAAACCGCCCCTTGATACTGGCATAATCTATGTCTTTGCTTCGATTGTCAACTTGGTTTTGAACAATGAGTAAAGGACTCCCGTCTCCCATTAGCTCTGCTGTTTGTAGCCAGTAATCCCGTTCGGTATCCTCTCTTTCTTTAAAGGTATTGCTACGTGTACTATCCAACAAAACATACAAAGACCGCTTGGTCAAAAAGAATTGATGGGTAGATTTGTAAATTTCCTGCCCACCAAAATCCCATATATGAATGATAAAATCTCGTCCCTCTGACTTTTTAGAAGGGAAAGGCAATTGTTTAATCTCGATACCCTTGGTGGTTTCTTCCTCCTTGGGCATTTCGGCATTAATGTCAAGCAATTTCCTAGCAAGGGTGGTTTTCCCTGCGCCCCCATCGCCTATGAGTAAAAGTTTGGCTTCATACAGTTGGTCAGTTCCTTGTATGTCTAATTCATCGAAATAAGCTTGGATTTGCTCCCGCCCTGCCTTAATGGTTTCTATATTAGGTTTTTGGATAGGGTTATTGTGTAAATAAATTGTATTTGGAGTTGAACCTCCATATTTGCTTTCAATATCAAAATCCATTCCTTTTTGAAACAAATCTTTTAAGGCGTCTAAGTGGGTAATTTTATTAGAACGAAGGTCGAGCGTCGTTAAATTATTAAGATTTTTGAGGGGTTCAATATTGTCTAAATTATTATAACTAAGGT
>JAHDIA010000120.1 GCA_020631035.1 Chitinophagales bacterium
GTATTTGCGGTGTATTGTTAATCGCTTTAAAGAAGTAATTTATGAATGGTATATCATTTGGTGACATAATCATTTGGCTACTCTTCGCAGCAGGAGCTGTGTTTGGGGCTATGAATGGTATATGGGCACTCACCATCCTATGTGGAGGGACACTAGCAGCCATTTTGGTGTCTTATCTGCTTATGAAAAGCATTCCCGAAAATAAAATCATTTCAATGAATGAGAAATCGGGAGAAAGTAAAAATGCCTTTGTCAAAAAGTACAAACAGGCAGACATTAAAAGATATTCATCTATCTTTCTATTAACAGGATTGGTCATTTCCATCCTCACAACCATTTTTGCATTCAACTGGAAGCAAAAAGAGGTTGAGATAATGGATTTGGGCGAAGTGGTTTTGGAAGAAGATATGGAAATCATTCCACCTCCAACTGCACCACCACCACCACCACCACCGCCACCACCGCCACCACCACCACCAGAAATCGAGATTGTCGAAGATGAGGAAATCATTGAGGAAGAACAACCCGAAATTTTGGATACCGAAGCAGATGAGGAAACAGTAGTAGAAGAGGTAGAAGAAGTAGTGGAAGAAATAGAGGAAATTGTAGAGGAAATAGAGGAAGAGGTAGAAGAAGTAGAAGAACCTGAGATTTTTATGGTAGTGGAACAAATGCCAGAATTTCCTGGTGGAGTAGGAGAAATGATGAAGTTCCTAGGAGAAAACATCAAATATCCACCTATTGCAAGAGAAAACAATATCACAGGACGTGTGGTACTATCCTTTATTGTCAATGAAGATGGTTCAATTACAAATATTGAAGTCTTGAGAGACATCGGAGGTGGTTGCGGAGAAGAGGCGATTCGAGTAGTAAAGAAAATGCCTAAGTGGAATCCTGGTGAGCAAAGAGGTAAGCCTGTAAAGGTGAAGTTCAACTTGCCAGTATTGTTTAGACTGCAATAAAATAATCAATACACCAAAAATAAAAAAAGCGGCTATCCGAAATCGGACAGCCGCTTTTTTTATTTTTTTACACTTTGATTGTATCTTTTAACTGATTGCTACATTATATAATTGACAAACATCACCAACATAGCTGTTCGAGGCTATGTTCCCCAAATTTTAAATACATATACATTAAACTAAAGTGTTCTGCTAGAATGCTAATGGACAAAGTATGTTTGTTGAAATTGAGTGATGATTCTTTTATCCGCAAAATGTAGTATATGAAACAGTTTAATTTAGCAGATTTGGGCATTGGCGCATTTCTATTAATGGGAGCAGTAGGAGGAGCCATTAATGGCATTTGGGCATTGACAGTTTTTTGTGGAGGTATATTGTCAGCAGTTGTACTGGCACATTTGGGATTTGGTTCCACCTCTACAGATAAAATCATAGAGATGAACCAAGCATCGAATGAAGCGAACAAAGTTTACAACAAAAAGTACAAACAAGTAGACCTCAAACGCTATTCTTCTCTCTTTTTATTGGCTGGAATGAGCATTGCCATTACAAGTAGCATTTTCGCTTTTCAATGGAAGGGAGAGGAACACATTCCCATTGTTAAGCCAATTGGTATTGACGACGATGGAGTAGAGGTTATTCCCCCACCAACTCCACCTCCGCCACTTCCTCCGCCACCTCCGCCACCTCCCCCAATCGTAGATGTAGTAGATGACGAAGAATTGATTGATGAAACACAGCCCGAAATTGTAGATACCGAAGCAGACCAAGATACAGAAGTGGAAATAAAAGAGACCGTTGACAAAGTCATTGAGGACCTAGGAGAAACTTTGACTGATATAGAGGAAGTCCCAGAAGAAGAAACAGAACCAGAGATTTTTGTATTTGTAGAAAAAATGCCTGAATTTCCTGGCGGATTAGCAGAAATGATGAAATTCCTTTCAAGCAATATCAAATATCCACCCATTGCAAGAGAAAACAACATTCAAGGTCGGGTAGTACTATCTTTTATTGTCAATGAAGATGGAAGTATAAGCAATATTGAAACCTTGAGAGATATTGGTGCTGCTTGTACAGAGGAGGCTATTCGGGTGGTCAAAAAAATGCCTAAGTGGAGTCCTGGAGAGCAGAGAGACAAAAAAGTTAAGGTCAAATATACTTTGCCAATATTTTTTAAATTGCAATAATAAAAGAAGGATAGTTGTATCTTTTTAAAATATGTTGCATTGTGTAATAGATAGACATCATCTAGTGATGCATTTTTACACCAAACAACCCTATCTATGAAACCACTAAATGTAAACTCGTTTTCTCTCAGAAAGTATTTGTCATTTTTATTATTTGCAGGATTGGGCATTGCCCTTTTAATGAATATGACCTCTTGTGAATCTGATGCTGGTCAAAATGTAGCTATGGAAGCCAATGAAGCGAAAGTAGACAATGAAGTATATGAAATAGTAGAAGAAATGCCAGAATTTCCTGGTGGAATGGGAAAAATGATGGCGTTTCTAGGCAACAATATCGAATATCCACAAGAAGCCAGAGATGCAGCCATTGCAGGTCCAGTAGTTGTATCATTTATTGTTGAAAAAGATGGAGCAATCTCGGATGTACAAATTGTAAAAGAGATTGGCGGAGGTTGTGGTGCAGAAGCCCTTAGAGTAGTCAAAGAAATGCCCAATTGGATACCAGGCAAACAAAGTGGTGAAAATGTTAGAGTCAAATTCAATTTACCCGTACGTTTTGAATTGGAATAAAGGTCCATTCCATAGAGACGCAATGCTTGCGTCTACACATCCCATTGGCAACAAAATGTAGAAACAACACATTTGTATATTAAAATTTTCTTAAAAAATGCCAGAAAAGGCGGTATGTCATTGACGTACCGCCTTTTTTGTGGTCAATATGTTGTATTGGAGTGTCATTTTGTAAAATTCGATAGTCAATTGGACGTTTTAATCAAACAAAAACGTCCAATTGGGTGTAATATGTGGGTAAACCCTGTGTTTACCCGAACAGGCAACGGGCGTATTTGTAGGGGTAAACCTATGTGTTTACCCGAACAGAAAACAGACCCGAAAAAATCGGGATGCCCGAATAGGAAACGGGCGAAAAAAAGCAAAGCATGAAGCGGATAGAAAATAGAACCGACGAAGGACAAAGAGAACCGAAAATACGCCCGATAGTAGCGAATATGGCGGTGGTTTTGCGTAACGATATATATCGCAAACTGTAGAGACGTTGCAGGCAACGTCTCCCTAAGCGTGACAGTGAATCTTTGTATTCCCCACAAAACCGCCATAGCAGCGGATAGCGGGAACACCCGATGCAAACGCAAGCCCAAAACATTCCGTACAAATTATATCTCGACTAAAGTGGAGAGCAACTACATTAACCAAGACAAGATAAAAACGTATCTTCGTATAGAAATTAGGTTCTTTGCCAATTTTTGGAGAGTGGTTCTTGAACAAATAAAAGGGAGCCACAGGCGACAGGATAGCTTGTTTAAGAACTAGCTTTCTTCTTCAAAAATTGTCAACGAACGAGAAATTACAACAGACAATGAACAAAATCAAAAAAATACAATTGCTGATAGTTTGTCTAATGAGTGCCATTTTGGTGGCAACCCCTGTTTTTGCCCAACAAAACCAGGACCTCAAATTGGCACAACAATTTTTTCAGAGAGGAGAGTACGAAAAGGCGAATCCACTTTACAAAAAATTGTACGAAGACAACGACAAAAACAACTATTACTACCGCAACTACCTCAAATGTTTGGTAGCACTCAAAGAATACGATACAGCACTAGACTTGGTCAAAAAGCAAAAGAAAAAGATGAAAAAAGACCCAACCTTGGATGTGGATTTGGGCTATGTCTATTTGCAGCAAGAAGAAGCCGAAAAAGCCAAGGCAGAGTTCAACAAAGCCATTGGCAATATGGAACCCAAGGTAAATTCAATTCGGAATCTCGCCAATACTTTTAACCAACTCGAAGCACAGGATTATGTCATCAAATGCTATCAAAAAGGGCGAGAAATTACCAAAGACCCCACTGCCTTTTCTTACGAGTTGGCGATTGCCTACAAAAAACAAGGTGAGTATGAAGAGATGATTTCTAGTTATTTGGATTATATAGTGGTACAACCTCAAAAAGAGCAAATTATCAAAAACGAGTTTGCCAATATCATCAAAATGGAGAAGTACAAAGACAAGCTCGAAAGTCAATTGTACAGACGCATTCAGAAGCAACCCAATGAGCTTATTTATCCCGAATTATTGGTGTGGTTGTTTACCCAACAAAAAGACTTTGAGTCGGCATTTATTCAGGTGAAAGCCTTGGACAAGCGAATGAACGAAGATGGATTTAGGGTATTTGAACTGGCACAGTCAGCCTTAATCGAAAACCAGTTTGAAGCCGCCATTGGAGGCTATCAATATGTAATTGAGAAGGGACCAACCAATCCAATGTATCCCAATGCCAAGCTTGCGTTGGTTGGAGCAAAAATGAAAAAATTACAATACAGCAACAACTATACAGAAGAAGATGCAAGAGATTTAGAACAAGACTTTTTGGGGATGTTAGATGAATTTGGACGCAATGCCAATACTACCTCAACTATGCGCAAATTGAGTCATTTGTATGCCTTTTATTTATACGATTTGGACAAAGCAATTGTGCTTTTGGAAGAAATTATTGCGATGCCCAACGCCAGCAAACAAATCAAGGCAAACTCTAAATTGGATTTGGGGGATTACTACATTATGAAGGATGACGTGTGGGAAGCCACCTTGTATTATGCCCAAGTTGATAAGGAATTTAAAGACGATATTTTGGGCGAAGATGCTCGTTTCCGCAATGCAAAACTATCATACTATACAGGTGATTTTGAATGGTCGCAAGCACAACTCAATATTTTAAAAGCTTCAACTTCGGAATTGATTTCCAATGATGCTTTGGAATTGTCGGTCTTCATTTTAGACAATATGGGATTGGATACGACCACTACCGCCCTACAAAAATTTGCCAATGCGGACTTATTGATTTTCCAAAACAAAGTTGATGAGGCTTATGGTGTTTTGGACCAAATAGAAAGCGAATTTCCTGGACATGCATTGGTAGACGATATTTTATACCGTCGTGGACAAATCGAATACAAACGCCGCAATTACGAAAAAGCAGCCGAATATTGGGAGAAAGTATTCTCAGATTTTGCCACCGATATTTTGGCGGACAATGCCTTGTTTTACCTAGCCGATTTGTACGAAAATCACTTAGATCAAAAAGGAAAAGCCAAGCAGTACTACCAAAGTATTATGGTTGATTTTCCTTCAAGTTTGTTTACCGTTGAAGCTAGGAAAAGATTTAGAAAATTAAGAGGAGATCAAATCAATTAGAAGGTTTGGATGTTCCATCGCCTCGCTTCAATTTCTATGGGGGATAATTCTGCCTCTGCTCGACGTTGATTGACATTCTCTACATCGTGAATGGGATAAAACTCGTAGGTACCAGTCTCATTGTCTCGTAAAACTTGGGTGCCAAAAATTTGTTCCATTCCTTCGGTTACTTTGAGGCGGTCTATAAATGTAGCGAGGGTGCTCCAAGAAATTTCTCCTTCATTGGCTGCCATTTTGAGTAGGGGTAAGTATTGGTGTTGGGTAGCAATGTCAGCCCTTTGTAAAATGAAATAGCCTACACCTGATAAATCACCCACCAAACTTTCTCCAGGATAATTGTAGGTAATAAATATCTTTTTTAAATCAATTAGATTGAGAGAGTCCAATGCTTTTTGGCTTTCCCAATAAGAAGTGATTTGGTGTGAATCCCAATCGTGTTCTTGTGCCAATTGTTGTACAATCCCTCTATAACGTTGATCTCTTTCCATCATCATAAGCAACTTTTCTCTCAAGTCTTGGTCCAAGAGCGCAATCTTGCCTTCAATTTTTTGAATGAGTTTGTTCCAGTTTTTGTCTTTGTGTAGGCGAATGAGGTTCTCATCTTGTTCTAGGTGGCTAAGTCGCATAAAACCAGCATCGACAGCCAATTGTAAATAGTGGAAAGCTTTTTTCTTTTTGCCCGCCATTGCCCAAGCACAGCCAGTCAAGTACAAATCTCTTTTTTTGCCTTCATTTAGCTCAAAAGCCTGTTCATACAATTGGGCAGCTTGTTTGTATTGTGCCGATTGGTGGGCTTTTTCTGCTTGCCAGACATATTCAAAATATGAAGTATTTTGAGCGTGGGTATAGAGGGTGAAAAATAGTAGTATACAGAGATAGAAAAATTGCTTCATTTCGTTTTGTGTATTTTACTTAGAGTCTGTTTAAATTTTGTTCTTTGTGGTGAAAATAGTGCATTTTAGTGTGCTATAAGGCACAAAAAACGGAGCTTAGCCATAGCTAAGTGAGTATTTTTGTAACGCCATAGCCCGCTAAAAGGCGCATTTTCAGCCAAATGGTTCATAATTTTAAACAGACTCTTAATCGGTATTGCATTTCTTGAGCAATGCCCTTATTTGAACTATGGCTAAATTCTTTGAGTACATCAATTGCTTCGGGCGTTCCAATAGATGCCAATGCCCAAGAGAACCACTTCGCAATGGCTGCTGATTCAGAACCAGTGTAGTCCAAATATTCAAAATTGCTTTCCAATACCTTTTTAATAAAGGGAATACTTGAAGGATGTGCAATGTCCTGAATATTTTGGGTAATGGCTTGGTGACTCCAATGATGTGGTACAAGCAAAAGCCTATTCAATAAATCAATGTAGCGTTTACAATTCCCAGAAAGCCAAATTAAATTGATGCATAAATCCAATTGATCTGCATTCTTATTTTGAATAGCTTGTTCTATCTCTTCAACAACAAAATGGGTATTCTGTTTTAGGTCAATACCAAAATCAGCCAATAATGTCTCCTCGCTTACTTGACCAAGTTCCCAGTCTTCCAATAAATTTTGTTGTAGGTCATTCATTATAGAATGTTTTAAGTCAATCAAAATCCAAAGCGACGAACCACTTTTTTAAACAAGGCAGTAATATCGGGCGACAAATCAAAATACAAAATCAAAGCAGCATACAGACCTCCCAAAATGGCTGAACGGTATAAAGCATCTAGTATAAAATGATTTTCCCATACAGGTAGGAGATAATTTAACCCAAACAATGCCAGACCAATCACAATGGTTTTCCAGGTAGCACTGCTAAAGGGTTGTAAACCAAACTTCCACTTGACAAAAAAGTACTTCCCAAAATTGTAAATAAAAGCCGTCGCACAAGTGGCAATGGCGGCTCCATTCAAACCCAAACGAGGAATGAGTAAGTAGTTTCCTACAAAAGTGACGATAACCAAAAGCAAAATAAAGAACAAATCAAAACGATAATATTTAGAGGTAACAATGATGCCTCCATTGATGCCTGTTGCGCCATCAACTAACTTTGCCAAACCAATGAACAGAGCAACATACTTACCTGCGGCATACTCATTGTCGCCCTTATTGTATTGTAAAAACTCGATAAAATTGTCAATGTTCGCCCAGACCAATACAAAAAGTCCCAAACCAATGATTAATTGAGTAATAGCAGTCTTTTTGTAAATACTATCAATTTTGGCAAGGTCATTTTCTTTCCAAGCATTGGCGACGACAGGGAGCGCCACATTAAATAGTGCTCTAGCAGGAATCATAATAAAGATGCCAATGTAGGCGAATACCCGAAAAATCGCCATACCACCCAAGCCCGATTCGTCCAAAGAAGAAACCATCAAGCTATCAATGTAACTCACCAAATAAAAACCCCCACTCGAAAAAATGGTAAACAAAGCATACCGCCAAATCTCACTCCACAAAGACTTAAATTTACTCAAATTCCAGTTCAACTTTAATTGACCAATTTTACCCAAATAAATCAACAATCCTATACATTGCAAACCATAAGTCAAGGTATATCCCCACAAAAAAGTCTCAAAACTGATAAAGTCTTTCCAATGTAGTAGCAATAAAATCACTATACAAAGCCGTACAAAAAAGTCTCGAAAAAAGGCAGGAATGGCTGCTTTCATCAAAGAAGTGGAGTAAGAGTTGAGGACATTAAAATATACATCAAACAAAAACAGTGGAATCAATAGCCAATAGTATTGCTGGATGATGTCGAGACTCTTAGAACCTGCATAACGATCTAGTATAAAATCTTGAAATGTCCATATACCCAAGGCACCCAATACTACACCAAGCAATGGAATAAGAAGAGTAATGCCCAAAAAGCCATTGTGTCCAGTAGCATTGTCTTTAAAAAATGGAAAATATTTGTAAGTAACTTGTGGTACACCTAAGCGAGCAAACAAACTCACAATCGTTCCCACAACCAAGAGCCAACTCACAAAACCATATTCTTCTGTTGAAAGAATGTTTGGATACAGCACCAACACATTCAGCGCACCTAAGAGCACCCCAGCATACATAAAAAGCGTCGATAAAATACTCTGTCGTCTTACTTCATTCATAGTTCACTGTAAAGTTAAGTCAATTGTTGGAGAACGTTGTTTGAAAAGCAAAATGTGTGGTAATTAAGGGTATTTAATAGATGAATGTAGCATTGTATATATGAAATATTGGATTTTTTTGGTGCAACGCCACTGACTCCAAGGCTACGTCAGTACTGGTTAGCCAACGCATATTTACTCCTTCGTACAAGCGTTCATCCATCCGCTACATCCTACGCTTTTTACTTGAGTTTTGAATAGGATGGATAGGATTAAAATATATCTGAAGATGATAGATGCTTAAAGAGAAGTTAATTATGTCCAACTGATTATCATTATTTTATCTTATATTTGTAATGTATGAGTTAAAATTCATATGAAAGCAAAGTCATAAAAGAAGAGCAATGAAAAATACAATAGGTTCTCCTGTTTATGGAGATGGTTTTATGTTTCGTACTAAAGAGGTACGAAAAGGCTTGCGTTATATGAAAAATGGGAATAGTTTTTTAATGTTAGGCATCAGACGTACAGGAAAAAGCTCTGTTCTCAAACAAATAGCCTATGAATTAAAAAAGGAAAATAAGGATAATATCTGCATAGAATTAGACTGTGGCACTTACCATTATGCACTCAATTTTTACAAAGCATTGTATGACAAACTCCCTAGTAAATTACAAAAGAAGTGGAAGAAATTACTAGAAGATAGCAAGCAACTTCCTAGTAAAGTTATTGACTTATTTACAGACAATATTTCAGCAGTTGAAGTCCCTGATCTTGCTAAAGTAAGTTTTAGAGACCAGTTGAGAACCTACCAGAAACCGTTTGAAAAAATTGTCAATGAATTTTTTAAAGAGAACAATGAAGTCTATTTGTTTTTAGATGAACTGCCTTTTTTATTTGAAAATATTCTAGATAAAGAAGGTTCCGTTCAAGAAATCAAAACCATTTTGATTAATCTGCGAAATTGGAGAGATGCAGGTGTGCCAATGGGTATTACAGGTTCACTCAATTTACATTTGCAAATGGAACACAATGAGTTATCTCGAAAATTATTGGCGGGACTCAACACCATACAACTCCAAGCATTTACCAAAGAGGAAGCAACACAACTCATTGATGCACTACTAGAGAAAGAAACTCAACAGTGGTGGACAAGTGCGACTACTGAGAAGTTACTAGAATTACTGCCTGATTACGTTCCTTATTTTGTACAATACGCTTACAATGAAGTAGTGGTTAGTGAGTGTGCTACAACAGATGAGGTAGAGGAAGTTTTTCACAATGACATTATGCCTGGCTTGTTCAAAGATTTTATCTATCAATTTGAAGAGCGTTTGAAAGTGTTTGATGCAGAACAACTTCAATCAGCAATGAGCATTTTAGATCAAGTAGCACAAAAGGAACATATCAAACTCCAAGAATTGCAACAGACAATTGAGAAGGCCTTTGACTACAAAGTACTTCTCAAATTACTAGACAATGAGTTTATTACCCTTTCAGGTGCCCAAGCCTATCAATTTACTTTAAATATCATCAGAAATTGGTGGAAAGAAAAAAGGGGTCTATGAATCTAATTGCAAAATTCAATCCATACAATATGGACGATGCCACTGTTTTGGCAGTCGCAACAGGGCGGAAAAAAATCTTATGCAGTTTACTACAAGATTTGAAAAGCTCCCTTTTGGAAGAAGGCAATACCCAACATCATCTTGTCTGGGGACCTAGAGGAATGGGCAAATCCTTTTTTATGAAATATCTCCAAATACAATTCAAGGGAGACAAAGTATTCAAGGATTGTCAATTTGTTTTGTTGCCCGAAGAGCAAAGCAACATCAATTCTCCTTCTGATTTGTTGCGTTTGATTTGGAGTTATGTAAGTGAGCAAAAAGAAGAACCAGTCATTTCTTATTGGGAAGAGCCTGAAGAATTGTGGGAAAGCCAATTACAACAACTTCAAAACTATATCCAAACTACCAAAGCCAAGTATGAACAGTTTTTACTGGTAGTAGTACTAGAAAATCTAAATGAACTCCTAGATAAATTTAAAAGCAAGGTAGATGTTTCTCG
The DNA here is from genome assembly GCA_020631035.1 of Chitinophagales bacterium. Lineage (GTDB taxonomy): Bacteria > Bacteroidota > Bacteroidia > Chitinophagales > UBA2359 > JAHDGP01. The sequence goes on from JAHDIA010000120.1 coordinate 10,502, forward strand.
TTTTCGTTCCCTATTGCAATCTTTGCCTTATTTTGTGTTTATTGGGGCAAGTCCTAGAGCCGATATAGATACCAATTACAACAAAAGACTGTTTCACGCTTTTAAAAAACACAAACTTCAAGCTTGGAAAGACGAAGAACATTTTGAGTATTTTAATCGTCGCTACGAGTGGCAAAAAGAACATTTTGGACTAGAATTAACAGAGGCACACAAACAATTACAACTGCATAAGCTTCGAGCCATTAGCAAATTTACAGGAGGTAGTCCTCGTATGGCAGTTGTTTTGACAGACCTACTTCTAAAAGACAATGTGATTACAACCGCCAATACTTTATATGGCTTAATAGATGACTTAACGCCCTATTACCAAGACCTCACGAAATCCATTCCACCCAAAAGTAAAATACTGTTTGATACACTTATTCGATTAGGTGAAAACCTCTCCCAAAGCGAATTAGCCGAAAAGTTGGGAACCACACAAAACAAAATTTCCAGGGCATTTCTCTGGCTTTTAAACAATGGATATGTTATAGGAAAAAAACGTAGCAATAGCAAACATTTTCACTATCAAGTAGCTGACCGTATCTATGTATTTTATTACTTCCAAAGAGAAATTCACCACAACAAAAACTACTCTCCCATCTGGTTATTGTCAGATATACTGGTACAACTCTATCAAGTGGAGGAACTAAGCAAACACGCCCTCAATGCACTCCAAAATCATAAAGACCAAAATGCGATTGACCTCGCCCGCCTTAGCTTTTTCCGAGAGGGGATGGATAAGGAAGAAATTCCCAACTGGCAAGATGCTGACAAGTGGCTTGAGTTGTTACATTTAAAAGGTTTGTCAGATAGTGAATTAGAAGGTAAACTATTAAAAAAACTAGATACTATATTAGAAGAATTTAAAGATGAAACAGAAGAAAAGAAGCAATTAGAAAACTATTTTGAAGAGATGGAGTTGGTTTGTGCGAATAATTATATTCTGGTATTTTGTTTAAGCGCAAAAATATATGCAACTGTATTA
>JAHDIA010000841.1 GCA_020631035.1 Chitinophagales bacterium
GTTGTGAAATCTCTAGAACATTCAAGCGAAACCAGTTCGGGATTAAGGTCAAGTGTCTCAAACAAAGTCAGTTTCATTTCTCTAAAATGACGTTCTTCAAGCGTGACATAATTGCCCAAACTATTGACCACATAAAAATCCAATTCAAATTCCAGTTCGTCTCCTTCAATACTAATGGCATTGGTGCGTAATACATCTGCTCTGATGGTTCTATTGACATCACCAGGCAATATTTCGTATTTGAGACAGGCAGAAAAGCCAATCAATAACAAACAACACATCAATAGGAGGGGCGAATGGTTATTCGCCTTTACTTGAAGCCACTCTGTATAAATCTTCTTCTTCATTACTTTGTTTTTTTACGGGCTTTGCGAATCAAAACAAATTGTGTACCGAGCTTGAGATAACCCAGCCCATCCGAACCAAATTCACCATAAAATCCCCAACGCTCATTGATAAACCACCGAAGTCCCACAACAGGATCAATGCCAAAATCATTGGTGACAACTTCATGACGGTAATTTTGCCATTCGGGACCACAGAGTGCAGGATCATTGACAAGGCTCACTTTGCGATAATTGAAGCCTACACCAATGTATGGGTCAATTTGAGGAGCAATGTTAAAATGCATTGCCAAACGTGCCCCATATACTTCGTAGGTATATTCTATTTCCAAAGGTCGAATGCCCCACTTTTCGATGCCATAACTAAAGCCCACACCCACAAAAGGAAGGACGCCTACCTCGACCGTCGCCAAGAGTGGAGGCAAAAACATTTCGGTATGTTCATTGTTGCGCTCTATTGGTTCTGGCGGAGGCATATTGGGAGGTGGTGATGTAGGTGTATCCTCCTCCCCTAAATCATAATACAAATTGCTGTAAGGATTCCAACTAGCTTGGACAATGACCACGCCTGTTCCAAAAATATCAGGACTTTTAAGTCTTATTTTTTTACCCAATTTAATGCCATCTCCAAGGGCTTTAAGCTTGTCCAAATCGCTGGTTTGTTCCGAATCAATTTTATTGGAATCTTCGTCTAAATCCAGCACTTTGCCATCACCAAATTCTACCTTTTGAACCTCTTCGGTATTGAATTTCTTGACCCGTCCCCGTGAGTCTTTGTATTTAACCACTTTAACATTGGCGGTGGTCACTTCACCTCGAATCTCATCCCCATTTTTGAGGACAATGATGTCTTGTGTCGCAATATATTCATCCTTGATAAATTCCAACTCAACCCGACGATTGACGGAGGTGTCTAGTGTATCACTTTCGGCAACTGGAAAACGATTGCCCAAATTATTGATGGCGATTTGGTCAGCCGAAATGCCTTTTTCAACCAAATAATCCCGAACAGCTTCGGTTCTTTCTGCCGAAAGTCGATCTTCAAATTCGTCGGTATAAGGGTCCGAATATCCATTGACTTCCAATACCAAATCATCTACTCTTAGCATCAAAGCAGCAATATTGTCAAGGTATTTTTTTGTACGCTCGCTCAGTTCTGAACGATTGATGTCAAATTGAAGGTCTTGTAGATTCAAATCACTTCGTTCTATGCGTTCGCCACCGTCAAGTCGTTTAGCAATTTGCTGTAAAGCCTGAGAATCGAGTGTCTTATCGTCTTGTGCCTTACTGCACAGACAAATCAAAAAAAGGGAAAGACTATAGAGGAGTAGTTTTGTTTTCATTACAAACCGATGATTGAAGCTTCTATCTACTTACGAACCAAAGGCAGTATTGTTGTTTGGAGATTTGTGTTTTTTTAAAAGAGAACGGAATGTTGAGAGCTTCGTTTGCAAGTCGAGTCCCCGCTTTACGCTCATAGTCCTC
>JAHDIA010000121.1 GCA_020631035.1 Chitinophagales bacterium
ACCAGGCTCCGTGCGTTCTTTGTATAGAACAAAAATTCATTGCCCAAAAACATCAATTTATTTAATTTACAGTGTACTAAGGCTTTGTAGGTTGACTAGTCGGCTGAGTTGTCGGCTGACTCTTTGGTTGACTTGTTGGCTTTGTTTCCTCCTTTGTTGCTTGGGTGCTTTGCTTCTTAGGTTGTTCCATTTTGGGCAATTCAGTAGGAGCTTTTTCGCTGCCAGCATTGTTGCTTGTTGATGTACTTGTAGGAGTTTGAATGACTGTGCCTCCTTTGATATTAAGTGAAGCCGCATCTTTCAAGTTATAATCTGAAAAATCGTACTGTCCATTGGTTCTAAAATACTCCTTGACCATTTTGGTTAGATACAAGCGGTCTCCCATCAGTTGTGGCGTTTTTCCACGTTCAAACAACACAAAATCAAAGGTATTGCTGTACACCAATTGAGTGTAGTCTTCAATTACGGGTTCTGTTTTGTGTTGTCCAGTCACCACTTTGGCTCCTGTAACATTTGCCAACTCTTGGGCAAATATCTTACCTGTCTCATCATTGGGTGAAGCTACTGCACAAGCGTGTAAAATGATGAGTGCATCATTGGCAAATTGGATACTACCTGCATCAATCTCGGCTTTGAGTTCTTGAAGCGAACGAGAGCTTTCGTGACCATATTCTGGCTTAAACTGCTCATCGAGCATCAAACCACTAGAATAATAAGCAATGCCAGTCTTTCTGATTTTCCCAAACAAGCGAGAGTCATTCCCGTGTGAGTAATTGACCCAAAGCGAAATGGGGCGCCCTTTTAATACCCCAAAGAGTTCACTTGCACTGTTCATATCTTTGGTTACTTCAGGGTTTTTGCCCTTCATGTGTACGACTGTGCGGCTGATTCGGTAAGAACAATCTGTACCCAAAGAAGTCACTACTACCCTATCTTGGGCATAGCTCCATACAGAACACAATAAAAATAGGGCAATGAGGCTTAGTTTTGTTAGCTTTTGCATTGTTTAGTGAATTAGTTGATTATGAAAAGTAATTTTTATACGTGTTTCAGAGCATAAAAAATGCATTGGTCACCAAAGGTTTATACACGTTTGTAGGATGATTTCCCATCAATAGTTAGGCGGTCTCCTTTTCGGTCTACAGCGACCATTAATATGGCTTGTTCGTGTTCAATATTCCCTTCGATATTTGCCAATTCAAGGCTCAACAAATTTTCATCTTCTTTGATGATTCTGTAGTTGGCTTTTGCATAAAAATCGGGAATTCCTTTCATTTCTACACTATTATTTTCAAAAATATAGCGAAAAGACCAAGCCTCTCCATCTGGTGAGAGTCCTTTTCGTTCCCATTGCCCCAAAATAAAGTTCTTATTCAAAATTTTTGACTTTTTGTTGATACCCGTAAAATACCATACAGCAATGACAAAAAGTGCCAAGCAAAACAAGGCGGCAATGAATAAATAAGTGATTTGGTAATTGAGTAATATTAGATACATTTTATTTAAATTGTAAATTGTGAGTTATGAATGGTAAAATGATAATTAACAAGATCCAACATTTGGCTAGTTAATTATCATTTTACCATTCATCCCGATGCATCGGGATGGGGCAACGTATGTCTTTCTTGGCTACAAAAATGCTGGTTAACCAGCGTCCCGATTTCATCGGGATACAAGCGTTCACCCTCCCGTTCGTCCTAGGCTTCCAAGAGCTCAAGCAATTCACCTACTTCTTCAAAGCTTTGCATTCCCGTTTGGATTTCGTTGCCACCACTTATTTCTATTCCAAACGGTATTACTTCCTCAATGATTTCAATAAGATTGTTTTTTGCAAAATTTAACCTTATAAAACAGGGATATTCTTCGCAAAATTCCTTGAGAAAAGTAGGATGTATGCTCGAATGTTTTTTGATCATTTCCCAATCAAAATGGAAATCCAGCAAGAACTGTGATGTCCAACGACTTCGTTCCTCCACAAAGTTTTCCAAGTCAATCGCTTTGCTATTGGAGTGTATGGGAATTCGGTGAATGATGCTTTCCACTTTTTTGTCCAATTGATTCAAGTCTAGGTCAATGCTTGTTTCAATAGTGGTAAAGTTTAATTCTGTCAAGACCGAATTGATTTGAGTTACATCCATTTCATCAAACTCCCCTACAAAGCGAGGTCCAGCCAACCATTCGCTAATTTCTTTTGCTTGCGCTACATCAATGTTGCGAGGATTATTGGAATCAAAGCCAAATCCCATCCATTCGGCACCCATTGCCGCAAAGTATCGACCATCGGTTAGGTTATTGACCGAGCGTATTTTTAATCTTGTTTTCAAAGGTATCATTGTCTGCATCTTATTGTTTCGTTCTTTGACAATTTTTGTGGAAGAGAACTAATTCTTAAACAAGCTATCCAGTCGCCTTTGGCTCCCTACTATTTGTTCAAGAATCATTCTCCAAAAATTGTCAAAGAACCTATTGTTTTACAAAGCTACATTCTAAAATGCCTAATCCCAAAATTTTATGAACCGACGAAGGACCAAAAGAAGCGAAACTACGCTCGATAGAAGCGGTTGCCATGCAAAAGCGGATAGCGAGGAAACACCATCGTTTGAAAAATCAGCATTCCGTCCTATGCTTTCAATATGTTTAATATTAAATCGTGCATTTCTACATAATCATTAAACATTTTTTTGCTTACTATAGCAAATGTATAAGAATCAGTGTAAGGAGTTGAACAAATATTCATTTATTACATTGATATGAGAAAAAAGATGAATTTCTTTCCTAATTTACCAACTCTTTATTTAATACTATAACTTAATTGTAAAGTACATATAATATCAAACTATGAGCAAATTTTTGACAAGCACCCTATCCCTATTCTTATGCTTGGCTCTATATGGACAAGAATCTACTGTCCAAATAGCACTAGACTATTTAGATGCCCATAAGGGTGAATTTCACTTAAACGCAATGGATATTCAAGATCCAGTGGTTACCAATCATTATACTTCCCAGCACAATGGGGTAACCCACGTTTATTTTAACCAGCAATACCAAGGCATTAAGATTTACAATGCCATCAGCAATGTCAATATTGCTAAAAATGGAAAAGTTTTGAACTTAGGCAATCGTTTTGAAGGAAACATTGCCAATAAGATAAATGCAACTCAGCCATCTTTGAGTGCGCTTGAAGCCTTGGAGCAGGCTGTTAGGCAGTTGGATTTATCACATACTGAGGATTTGCAAATTGAGAAAGAAGCGGAAGGTAAATCACAAAAGACTGTCATTGCCAAAGGTGATCTTTCCTTGGAACCCATTCCAGCAGAATTGATCTACTATACAGTCGATGACAACAGCATCCGTTTGGCTTGGAATATATTGATTCATGCATTGGATCGTCAAGATATTTGGAGTGTTAGAATCGATGCTGAAAATGGTACATTGTTGAACACTTACAATCGTGTTTTAAAATGCAATTTTGGACATCCTGAGCATGCCAATGGCAATTGTGCTCACAATCACAGTGTCAGCAATGCTGCTACGAAAAGTGCTGTTATGGCTCCCAATCAGTATTTTGTATTGCCTCTTCCTGTAGAAAGCCCCAATCACGGAGACTTTGAAATAGTAGATAGTCCTTGGGAAGAAGCAGGAGAAGATGCTAGTCCTTTTGGCTGGCACAGCATTGGTTTTACAGATTACACCATTACTAGAGGTAATAATGTATACGCTCAAGAAGATAGAAATGGGAACAATGGTACAGGTTATTCTCCAGAATCTGAAGAACTCGATTTTGTTTTCCCAGTTGATTTGACTCTTGCCCCTGCTGTTAATACAGATGCTGCTGTTACGAATTTGTTCTACTGGTGCAATTTGATGCACGATGTTTGGTACCACTATGGTTTTGATGAGTTAAGTGGTAATTTCCAACAAAACAACAATGGAGTTGGTGGTTTGGGTGGTGACTATATTGTTGCTGATGCACAAGATGGTTCAGGTGTAAACAACGCCAATTTTTCTATTTCAGAAGAAGGGCAAATACCAAGAATACAAATGTTTGAATGGTTGTCTAACAACTCCGACCCACCAGCTGTCAATGCAGGAGACTTGGGTTCCTTTGATGCTGGAGGCGGAGGTTTTGGTCCTACCATAGATGAAATACCCGCAATAGGTAAATTGGTCTGGGTAAACGATGGAAGTCCTACACCAACTTTGGGTTGTTTTAATTTGAGCAATGAGGACGAAGTAGCAGGCAATATTGCTTTGATTGATAGAGGCGAATGTTTCTTTGTAGAAAAGGTTTTGATTGCACAAGATGCAGGTGCTGTTGCTGCGGTCATCATCAATCATACCCCAGGCGAAGGGACCATTTCTATGGGAGCCCCTGATGATTATACTGGTGGCATCGAAATTCCTTCTTTGTTTTTAAGCTATGAGGATGGCGAAATTTTGAGAGATGCCATTTCCGAAGGTCAAGAAATCAATGTTGAATTTGAGCCAGGTGCGCCCAATATTGATGGTGACTTTGACAATGGGGTTATTGCTCACGAATATGGTCATGGTATTTCTAGCCGTTTGACGGGTGGTTCATTTTCTGCTGAGTGTTTGACAGGTGAAGAGCAAATGGGTGAAGGCTGGAGCGATTTCTTTGGTTTGATGATGACGATGACTGAAGATCATACCAGAGATACTCCTAGGGGTTATGGTACTTATGCTTTTGACCAACCTATCACAGGTAGTGGTATTCGTGAAGCACCTTATACAACTAATTTCTCAGTTAACAACTATACTTATGGTGACTCCAACAATGGCAATTTGACAGTTCCTCACGGAGTTGGTTTTGTATGGGCGACCATTATTTGGGAAGTTACTTGGGATTTGGTAGATGAGTATGGTTTTGACCGTGATTTTTACAATGGAACAGGTGGTAACAATATGGCAATGCAATTGGTCATTGATGGATTGAAATTACAAGAGTGTAATCCTGGTTTTGTAGATGGTAGAGATGCGATTTTGTTGGCCGACCAAATCAATTATGGTGGTGCCAATCAATGTTTGTTGTGGGAAGCTTTTGCTCGTAGAGGTTTGGGCTACAGTGCTAGTCAGGGTTCTCCTAATTTGAGAAGCGATCAGGTACAAGCATTTGACCTTCCTCCTTCTTGTTCTGAGGTTCGTTTGGAATTGACTGCCGATCAAGATTCTTTGGAACAAATAGATACTGTTGGATATACATTGGTAGTGACCAATAAAAAAGGTGAAGCTGTTTCTGGTGCAAGCATCAGTACTAGCTTACCCGACCACGTTAGCTATGTTGAAGGTTCTAGCGATTGCAGTGTTGAAGTAGATGGCAATACACTTATCCTTACTTTGGACGAACTAGCAGAAGATGAAGTATTGGAATGTCATTTCCAGTTGGCAACTGACTTCCCTAATTTCACCAAAAATATATTTGTTGACAATCATGAAGATGGTGATGAAAACTGGAATACAGACAATGGTACAGGTAGCTTTGATTGGTCTGTGGTAGATGACGCTCATAGTGGTGAAAATGCCTGGTTTGCACAGAACCCTCAATTCCCTACCGACCAATATCTTGAAATGAAAGAGTCAGTATTATTAGAAGGCGAAAACCTAGTAATGCGTTTCTGGCACAAGTACAATACCGAACAAACCTGGGATGGTGGTGTGATTGAATACAGCAACAATGGTGGTTTTGGTTGGGATTACATCAATAACAATAGACTGTCTGAGCATACATATGACGAAAGCATTGAACCAGGTAGTAGTGACATCAGTGGTCGTATTGCCTTTACAGGTATCTCTAATGGATATGTTTCGACTACTGTTGATTTGAATGACCTAGCTGGAGAAGAAGTTCAAATGCGTTTTCGTATGGCATCAGATGGTGGTGTTCGTGTAGAAGGTTGGTATGTAGATGATGTTCAAATATTGGACGCTGTTTTCCTTGATTTGGAAGCATGTATGGAAGTAGATGGACAAGACGACATTTGCCACTTACACAAATCTTTGGTGACTGGTATGGAAGAACCAATGGATACCATTCCTGAAGAACCGATGTGTGTTGCCAATCCTGGTGTTGTTACTTCTTCTGAAGAATTGGAGGATGGTACATTGACCATGTTTGTAGGCGAAGATGTATCTATTGAATTTACTCCTGGATATGATGAGGATGAAAACCTTGATCCAGGGGAAGATTATGAACATGCCTTTGTTGTTTCAGATGCCAATGATGGCTTTGCCATTGTAGAAGTGGCGTTTGATGGTCAGGTAGATTTTGAAGATTATGCTGCTGGAGAATACGTTATTTGGGCGGTTTCTTATGCTACTTTTAATGAGGTGGCTAGTTTGGAACAATTCTTAGACGACAATGGGATCAGTTCTATTCCACAAATTTCGACTACAGCCATTGATGAGGGTGCTTGCTTGGATTTGACCAAAAAAGATCAAGATGGCAATGATGTCAAAATATTTGTAGAAGAAAATACAGGTATCAATGATTTGACTGTTAATTACGAAATTGAGTTGGCTCCTGTACCTGTGGTAGATTGGTTGACTGTTTCTTTTGTCACTCCCCAAAATGATGACTTTGTAGCCAAAGTATTTGACATCAAAGGACGTTTGGTGAGTGAGCAGAACATTCAGGCGGTTCCTGGACAGAATCAATTTAAGTTGCAGACCAATGAGTATGCTTCGGGTACTTACTTATTACAGCTTTCGACTGCGACACAACAACAGAGTGTCAAGTTTGTAAAAGAATAATTGTATACCCACGATAGGTTATAAAAGATATGGTAAAAGAAAAAACCTCGGCAAAATGCCGAGGTTTTTTTTATGCTTTTTCCTCATTCATTGTTTTTAAATTTCTGCGTAAAGGATAGTAGTGGACGACCGAAGGGAAGTGCCCGCAGGGCGGAGTGAAGCGACCCCACGAATAGCCTGACCCGAAGGGATACGCCCAAAATATTACTATTTCATTCCTCAAAAAAGCCACTCAAATACAAGCTAATTGGCAAGAGAGAAATACCATCTAAGATTTCATTTTTGACAATCAATGCCCTTACTTCTTCCTCGCTCATCCAATAGACCGAATGAATCTCATCGGTATCCAAAGGTTGTTTGTTTGCATCTGTTTTTTCAATGTGTCCCAAAAAGATGTAGAGGGCATGATTGGACATTCCATTGGCAGCATGAAAATAGTGTACTTGTTTTAAATTGTCTATTTCATAGCCTGTTTCCTCTAGCACTTCTCGTTTAGCAGCTTCCAATGGCGTTTCTCCCTTGTCGATGCCTCCTGCGGGCAATTCCCAACCCAATACATTGGTGACATAGCGTCGGACCTTGAGCATACAAATTTGCTTGTGCTCATTGACCAACAAAATGACATTGGCTTCATTGGGATAATCTAAGTAATGGTATTTTTCGATGATACGTCCCGAGGGCAGCAAGACCTTATCTGTATATAAATTTATCCAATCGCTTTCGTAAATGACTGTCCTCGCCAGTCTTTTGGGCATTTCCATTTGTTCACCATTTATTGAAGTACAAAAAACAAAAAAGCTACTAGAACCAGTCATTCTAGCAGCTTTAAAAAATATAATAAAAACCCAGCTATAATCTTAGTTTGAATAATGTTAAAAGAAATAGCTTCAACATTATGATATTAACTCTCAGGAAATCCTGCATCCTTCCAACACGTCAACAGCTCCAATTGTTCAGCTGTCAATTCTGCTGGTCTACCTTCTGGAACCAAAGAAGCAGGTGGCATGTTTTTCGCAGTTAATACACGCTCCTCAAATTTATCATTGTCCAATATCGCCATCAATTTATCAAATGTGCTATAATCTGCCAAACCAAAATCATTGTCTGCATTGTGGCATCCACTGTAAGCACAAGAATTATTGATAACTTCCTTCACGTCCCCATCGTATGTTGCAACGTGATCGTCACAAACATCAGTCATTGTCATTGGATCATCCATATTGTCCTCTTCGTCGTCATCTGAACAGGCAGCAAAAGTAAGTACTCCAAATAACAAAAGTGCAATCTGAATTATTTTTAATTTTTTCATTTGTATCTAAGTTATTTTGTTTTGTAATGAATTTTTTCCAACCAACAATACAATTGTTTCCTCTCTTTGGGCTTCAAAGAAAAGCTTATTTTGGTTTTGAACAAAAATGCCTTGTTCATCTGTCAATAAATGATTGTCTATCAAAATCTCTCCTTTGATGGGTAATAGGCAAATTTGTGTATTGTGTATTTTTCTCTTGTGTTTTTGCCCTTTTTTTAACTGAATGATTTGAACTGTTTTGTCTTCATATACTTTGGTATTGATTATACCACTATTATTCAAATCTCTTTCTTCGGTCACCAATTCGTCCGTAATATACAAGCTATTTTTACAAAGACCAACATTCATTAATTTATTTTCCAATTTAAAAGATAAATGAACAAATTCTGGTGCCTCTAAATCAATGCCGTCTTGACAAAACACATCTTTTTGTAGATGATTGATCCAATCAAATGGACAATTAACCAAGTTCAAAGATTGGTTCTGAAACAAACCATGTCGAATGTGCTTGCTTGCTTTGGGCACATCAAATACCATTGTTTGTGCACTTGAATTGGCAAACAATACATTGTTGGACAATAGCCCCAATGCCAAACCTCCCAAAAATGATTTTTGTAAAAATCTTCTACGTTCCATATCAATCAAAATTTTCTATCAGTTCACCCATCTTCCCTGCTTGGTAATCTCGAATTGCCTCCATCAATTCCGCCTGAGTATTCATCACAAATGGCCCATAAGTCGCCACTTCTTCTTTAATGGGTTCGCCCGCTAACAAAATGGCTCTACATGTTTGATTTCCTTTGATCTTAATATCACAAGCATCGTTCTCAAACCAAGTCATATCTTTTGCCTTTGTCTGTTGGGTGTCATTAATCGTCAAAACACCATCCAACTGATACAATAAGGTGTTGTAATGTTCAGGGACAGAAATGGTGGTTTCTCCACCTGCTTCAATGTCCAAACGCAAAATCAACATAGGCGAATATGAGCTAATAGACGATTCAACACCTTTGTAATTGCCTGCGACCACTCCTACTTTTACCTTCCCATCTTTGGACAAAACTTGTGGTGTTTGTTCCTTTGACAAAGGCTGATAAGATGGAGCATCCATCTTGTTTTTGGCAGGGGCATTGATCCAAAACTGAATGATTTCAAAATCTCCTCCTTTGCTCACAACCTCCTGCCCTGGACGTTCGCTGTGTACAATTCCTTTTCCACTGTTCATCCACTGTGTTCCTCCACCGTACACAGTTTCGTCATTCCCCTCTGAATCTCGATGGTGAATACTCCCTTTAAAAATAAAGGTGACGGGCGCAAAACCTCTATGTGGATGTGGTCCGACACCGACATTTTTTTGATGTTGCCCTCCTGGCAAACGATCACTCCAATGGTGAATCAACAAAAATGGGTCTATTTGGTTGATGCTGGCATATGGCAAAGGCTGATCCAACACTATCCCACCCATATTTACTTTTTGTGCGGGGACAATTCTTTTAATGCTTCTCATTAAGCAAAACTCCTTTCTAAATAAAGTTTAAAAAATATATTATGAATCTTTATGCTCTAATATTAATTAATGTGTTTATCACAACATCTCTGTCTTTGGGGCTTACTTTATCTTTAAAGAAACCTTCCAGTTCCTTGTCTATCTTAGGCAATGCTTCTTTAATTAAATCTATCCCCTTTTCACTAATGACAATGTCCATCTTACGACGGTTGTTTGGACAAATACTACGACTAATCAATTGTTTCTTTTCCAATCTGTCCAACAAACGGGTCATATCTGATTGATTGAACAACAATCTATTCTTGATTTCTCCTATTGCTAATGGTTCTGGCATTGCTCCTTCCAATATGCGTAGGATATTGAATTGCACATGGGTAATTCCGAGCCTTTTTAATACTCCTGATACTTTGGCATCTAGCCAATTTCCTGTTCGCAATATCTCTACGACCATCTTTAAATAGGGGTTGTATGGTGTTTTATACTTTTCCACTGTCGTTCTAAACAATACTTGTTTACAACAAATGTATGATATAAATTACAAACTTGCAAATTTTTTATTTTTTTGTCTTTTTATTTTATGGAACGGAACGTTGGGGGCTGCGTTTGCATGGTTTCTCCCCGCTATCCGCTGCTACTCCTCATATTGGGCGAATGCAATTCGCCCCTACTGCGGGGTATTCGCTGCTATCGGGCGTATTTGGCATGTTGGGGGCTTCGTCGTTTCTACCCGTTGCGTGGAGAAAATTCGTGAATTTTCTTTACTGACCGTTTTGGGTTTGGGCGAATAATTATTCGCCCCTACGGATGGTTTCTGTTCCGTTTTCGGTTCGGGCACCCACAAGGGGTGCCCCTACGGTATTTTTGTTCATCTTGGGTATGGGATTGTCCATTGTAAAAATTTGAACAAAATGACTAATTTTGCGGTTTGAACATTAATTCTGAAAACTTTTTAAAATTATAAACAACGATATGAATGCACAAGATTCTTTAAATCGACTCAAGGCAGGGAATGCTCGCTTTGTCGAGGATAAATTGGATGGAAAATTACAGGATTCTTCTCGCCGTTCTGATTTGACAGGTGGTCAAAGTCCATATGCCATCATTTTGAGCTGCGCTGATAGCCGTGTTGTACCTGAATTGGCATTTGATACTGGATTGGGTGAATTGTTTGTATTTCGTGTAGCAGGTAATGTTGCCAACACTTCTACCATTGCTAGTATCGAATATGCTGTGGCACACCTAGGCACCAAATTGATTGTGGTTATGGGTCACGAAAGTTGTGGTGCGGTAACCGCAGCTTTGGCTGGTGGCGACGCTGGACACAACCTAAATCATTTGTTGGCACACGTCATTCCTGCGAGAGAAGCTTCAGAGGACAAAAGCGTCAATGCAGTGGTTAAAAAGAATGCTGAAATGACTGCTCAGGAATTGCGTACTCGTAGCAAAATTATTAACGATGCAGCTACTGACGGCGGTTTGTCTATTGTACCAGCTTACTACAATTTGGATAGTGGAAAAGTTGATTTTTTATAATCACAACTTAGTACGATTTTCCAAGCATTTAATGGTCTTCAAAACTTTTTTTAAAAAAAATTGATTTTTGGGAAACTATTTTGTTTTCAATCCCATTAATGCTTGTGTAACTGATGGCGATGCCCTTGTTACACTTTAACAATAAATTAAAACAACAACACAAAATTTTAAAAAAATGACAATGACTTATACATATTATAAAAGCAAAAAACTTAAAACGACTGTGTGGCTCAGGTATGTATAGGCATTGACAAAGGTCTAAGATTATATTCTCCAAACCCGAGTACTCAGTCGAGCACTCGGGTTTTTTTGTGTCCAGTCCTGAGAAATTAAATTAATCAGCCTGTAGCTCAGTTGGAAGAGCAACGCCCTTTTAAGGCGTGGGTCCTGGGTT
>JAHDIA010000122.1 GCA_020631035.1 Chitinophagales bacterium
GTTTGAAAAATAAAAATTTGGGGCATTGTTGAATTGTCAATGCCATACAATAATATAAAGTTCTTTTAAAATAAAGAAAAACCCTTCTCAATCAGTAAGATAGATAGGGTTTCATATACAAAAAGAGACGTTCCTAATGTATAGGAACGTCCCTTAGTTAACACAAGATAATAATTAAAAGTTTCTTTTACAAATTTATACGGACTCCTATTGAGTGAGAACCATTATAAATATGGGTGGTTCTATAGGCATAATCCAATGCAAAGGTTGATTCTCCACCTTTTTTGAAAGGCAATTCAATCGTCAAACCAGCAGCCAAGCCTGTCAAATTAGAGCGTCCAACTGCTAAGCTTTCAAAAGCTCCTTCTTCGTACTTGTACCCTGCTCTTAACATAAAGGCTTCTCTAAAAGCATATTCCAATCCTCCACCAATAAAATCGCTACGGAAAGAGTTTGAAGTAAAATTAGCAGCAGCAGTTAAACGGTGATCATCACCAAAGTAAAAATCGTAAGCACCGCCAATATTAAGCAAAGAAGGCATTTCAAACACCTCTGATCTACTTTCATAGTTGAGTGCTTCTCCAACAGGATTGATGGTTTCTTGAATCAAACCATCTCCTTTAAACTTTAGGGGAGTACCAATATTTCTAAGTGCAATACCAAATTTGATTTGGTCATTTTCACCAGTTACATATTGAATACCAGTATCGAATGCCACTCCAGAAGCTGTAACATTTGAAATAGATTCGGTAATGACTCTCACCAATACTCCACCGTGAATACTTTCAGAAAAAGATTTGGCATAAGCTACCCCAATATTGGTAAATGATGGATTGTAAGTTGCACCATTTCCAGTAGGATTTTCGGTAGTTGTCACTTCAATATCCCCATAAGAAACAGCCATGATAGACACCCCAAGTACTCCCGATTCTCCCAAAGCTTGGGAGATACCAAAAGAAGTAAGATTGATTTCACTTCCATTCATCCAACTGGTTGCTGACAGGACTACTTCTGTCTTGGGCGTAAATGCCAGGCCTCCTACATTGAGTCTCATTGCTTCCAAACCTCTTGTACTTGCCTGATTGATGCTATGCATTCCAGCACTCCTAGCCCAAGGGTTTATGATCAGCTCCGAAGCTCCAGCCTGCCCCACTCTGTCTTTGTTTCCTGCAAATACACTTATGGTAACAAACATCAGACAGAAAGCTAATATATATTTAGTAATGTATTTATTCATTATTTGATTTTTTCAAAATTAAAACTAATGTTCATTTTCGTGGATATAGCTAGGCTATATCCACGAAAAAATATTACTTTCTTTTAGAAGGTATCCAAATCAACAGGTCTCAATACACCAAACCATTTAATGGTTTTGTCTTTGCCTGAATTTGGATCTTCGATGTGAATGATGTACATACCACTCGCAACAGGAATTCCTCTAAAGTTTTTCAAATCCCAATCAAGTGCGTTTTCAATAGTTCCAATATCGGAAGGTGTATCTTTACTGCTAATTCCAGTATCAACACCTGTATTGTCCACACTCAATTCACGTATCAAAGTACCATCCAATGAGAAAATTCTCACAGTTGCTCTTGGAGGCAAATTGGTTATCTTGATTCTATTGTCTAGCTTGTTGTTCTCATATGCAGAGAATGCATAATAAGGATTCGGCACAACTTTAACATATTCAAGTGGATCATACTCTTCACCTTGCTCATTTCCACTAGGGGCAAATGGAGCCATATTGAACTTGTATTGTAAAGGTGTATTGTTACCTTCAGCTGTGTAAGGATATTTTACACGTAGGCGCATTGTAATGTCTTTTGGAATCAAACCAGCTTCTAATGAAGTGAAGGACGCTCCGCTAGCCAATTTGGTAGCTGCTACCCACATTGTTTGATCATAGACAGCTTTTTTACCTGCTGTTGGGCTTTCACCAGCTTCGTATGTAAACAATTTATTGTATGCATCTGCTCCTTGATCATACTTAGTAGACATCACATATACAAATTGTTCTCCACCCATTCCATAACGAGCTAAGAAATCTCCCGTTGGCTTGAGTTCTGTAGAAGTTGGGTTCCAAATAAGATCTGCTCCTCTTTCACTGGCAATAGATGAATTTTCAGAGAAGAACATATTCAATCGCTCTCCAGTTTCTACATTGACAGCATATCCTGGGAACCAAGACATTCCTACATCTCCAGCATTGTATATTTGAAGGTCTCCACCAAGAGTTGCGTCACCCAACAATTTCTTGCTAAGCAATACCTCATTAATGAATCTCTTAGCTTGAATAGGCGCACCTTGCTCAGGGAAGAAATTGAAGTTCTTCACTTGAGAGAACAAGATGCCATCTGTATTTTTGATGTAATCCTCTAAGTTAAAGAAGGTATTGTTTCTCAAAACAATGGTTGCAGTATCTTTGGTAGGTGCATCCAATATATAACGCAAAGTATCTTCAAAGTTATCACGTATTGTCTCAAGTGTATCTCTTTGCTTTTCATATTCAAAAGTCAATTCTACAAAAGCATTGCTTCCACCTCCAATAAAATAGCTATTGTTTTCAAAGTCCGCATCTGAAATATTGGCCAATGGGCTTGCCGTACTACCATCTCTATTCCAACTAGGATCACGGCGCAATCCATTCTTTTGTCCACCTCTTTCATTTGATTCTGCATAACGTCCCAATTCAATAACTGGGCAACGAGACCATAAATCTTTGTTAGAAGTATAAACAATGTCTACACTATGTAAATTATCTAATGTATTGATTGGAATTTCGATGGGTTCATCATCATAACAGTCAAAACAAGCAGGTGCTACTGCAGTTATGTCACCAAATCCCAAATCTACAAATGGTGCATTACTTGTAAGACAATAAGGCGCAACTCCACCCTCTAACATTTCTTCATAAAATTCATTTACATCATAAGGATAATCTCTTGGATTATCTGATGCCTGCTCTCCAGAAAGAATCCAGTTGCTTAAAATTGTTCCTTCATCTAGGATATTTCCCAACCATATGTCACTTAGATTTTCCAAGCCTGTGATGTCAGCAGAAATAAACCCATTGCCTTCTTTAGCATTTTGAGCCTGTTGGATAGAAATGGTAAATCCTAAACTAGCATCTTCCCATCCTCCAATTGACTGGTCACTTCCATTTTTAATTATTCCTTCTGATCTATATACTTCGCCAGTGTTCAGGTCTTGTAAAAGCCAAGTACCATTTACAGTCAATCTTTCACCACCAATCAAACCTCCATCATCATTGCTAAAAGGATTGATATCTTGAGGTCCTGCTACTTCCATTACATCATCAACAGCTTCAAAAAGGTCAGTTTGACTTAGATCAATGGCATTTATGTAAACTTTAGCTGATGTCTCACGAATACTTCCAGAGGCAAGTGTATCTGCTATTCGATAAGTAAACACATCTAAACCAGTGAAATTATCATTTTTAGTATAAATAAATTGATTGTCTTGTAAAACCAATTCTCCACCCGTAGGAATAGTAAAGAATACAATAGAGGCATTTTTAACAACATCATTTGCCAATACGTCAATGGTAATATCTGATGTATTGGTTGTAATGCGTGTATCATCAAATGCACCAGGATAATCCAAATCAGAAGCATTGACATTGATTACAACAGATGCCACTTCATCAATACAATTGCCATCAGTTATTGTATAATTAAAATGATCATATCCAGAGAAAGTACCTTCAGGCTCATAATAAATTTGCCCATTTTCTCCCTCTCTCAATGTACCTCCTTTATCCGTTTCATCTGGTAAATTGGTATAAATATTATTCTTTAGTGTCAATAAAAACTCATGTGGTGGCACATTAACTGGATCATAAATGCTAACATTAATAGGTCCTTGCCCTGCTTCATACAACTGTGTACTAGAAGTATTTGTAGACAAAATCTCATCAATTGTAGTTTGACTTAATTCTAAGTCATTACATCCATTACCATATCCACTTAACTGTTCAATTTCTGGTCCATCACCATACTGAGCATTGGTTTGAATACCTCCATATTGTACATCTAGACGGTGTGGAATGGCAGTATACACTCTCACATTATTTCTACCTGCCAAATAAGCTACCCTTTGAGCATTGTCATCAGCAAATGGTGCATTAGGATCATAAGCAGTATAAGCATTGTAGGCATAAGCAATTACTGTAAAATAATAACGTTTGTGATTGATTAGACTATTGTTACCTGTTGTAGCAAATTGATCTTCTGTTACAACAAAGGTATGTTCAATACCACTATCTTTAGCATCAACCATCAAGGTAGGAATAACAGCTCCTCCCAAGTCTGGAGATTCAACATAATTGAGAATTCTTGTCACACCATCATTGATGTCTACTGTGGCAATTTCCCTTGCCAAACTAGGATTGTTCAATTCGGCAGGTGAAACAGCTGCATTTGCCAATTGGAATATACGATAGCCTTGGAATTTATACAATGAATCTTGTTTTCCAATGGTTGCCAATACAGGATCTGGTTCAGCATATGCCTCATTAAAATTGTTAGATGAAGATGGGTTCCAAATAGAGATAATTAACTCTTCGCTTTGTTCTCTAATAGTCATATTTGGTGCATCTGGTCCATCAATCAACTTAAAGTTGTTGTCAAATAAAGCCTGAGCCTTTTTATCAGCATTCAACAAAGAAGAGAAATTGGCAACTGGGCATCCTCCAACATCTGGGACCCATACCACACCAACAATTACATCATTGACTGCTCCTGGTTCTAAACGAAATGGCCCTGCAGCTTGTAGGAATCGTCTATCAGCTGGCGTATTACCTGCTGCACACTCTGACCAACCATTTGGATTAGAAGGATCATCTGGGAACATATAAGGGAAAGGTTCTGTACCACCTAAACCATTGCCTCCAAAAGTAAAAGGTGTACCATTTTGCCAGGTACCTGAAAGATAGCCATAGAAGTGAGTTACTGTTTGTGGGTTTCCTTGAATGGTTCCATCATTGTTGTAGTACAAGAAAGAACTCATTCCCAACTCAACAAATACTGTATCACCTTCTGGTGTAATGGTTGGCTTGTCAGGTCCTTTAAAAAAGTCAACTCCCAACATTGGAGGAGTGTCTCCATATCCTGCCGTTCCTTCATCTGTAGGATCACCATTATATACAATACCAATACTATTGGTTGTATCACATCCTACAAAGTCATCTTGGTACTCTCCCAAATCAGGGTCTACCCATTGAGCTAGGTAAGTACTATCCAATGCTACAGACGAATTGTTTTCTAATACATATTTGTAGAAGGTCATATTGTTAACCTCATCATTGGTTGCAAAAGCAAATGCCAAAGCACGAATTTCCAATCCAATGGCTTCACCACCTGTTTCAGTATGGGCATTTCCTTTATCATTGAATACCCACCAAATCATTTGATCACCATATACTCCTTCAACATCAGAGTCGATTACAGGATAATCTCCTTGTGTTGGGTCATAATCCCCATCACCGTCATTGTCCCAGAATGGAGCTAAGTCCTTGTCTGATGGCAATTCATAATCTTGATAATCTGCAAAGAATGGATTGTTACGAGCTGGCCACTTCAGAATACTTTCGGGTACACTTCCTTTATCTACCCTACCTTCACCTGTTGGGTCATTGGCAGCCAATACAAGAAAAGCATTGATGTCGGCACTACCTACTTCCCAAAACTTATCATAATCAATACAAGTTTGCTGGTCTACTTCACCAATAGAATTAAGTGGCCCAGGGTAAAAGTCATTACCTGACTGACGGTAGGTGTGTGCAGCCACCTTGAGCTGACCCAAATCGTCAAATCCTCCAATCCACAAAGCTCCTGCAAACAAAGATTGCTTAGGTGTTAAAGAAGAACCAGGTTCTACTTTAGGAACCTCGTAAGTATTCGCTCCTTGAGGTGGTTCCCACCAAAGATCCCCCCCAGTATTGATTCTAGCACGTACATTATTAACATTGAGTTCTGTAAAAGCAGTAGCACCATCACAGTCACTTGCCACTTTACTTGCCTCATTTGTTTTGCCTGCATAACCTACATTTTCCCTTGCATCTAATTCTACTTGAAAACAAAGCAGTAGCAACAGACAGGCCGATATAATATTAATTTTATTCCTTATCATTTGTTTGTGTTATTTTCATTCAATTAAAAGGAGATAGAAGCTCCCAAACGAATTCTTCTTGGAAGATTAAAGTTTAATGGATCTGTCATGTAGTAAGTATACAATAAGCGGAATGAGTCTGGTGATGTTCTATTGTTAGCATCATCAACACCTTCAGCAAATAACAAATATCCATCGTCTGTTCCACTACCTGTTGCATTATAAGCACGAAGTAAATTTTGGGTGTTCAACAAGTTTTGGATTTGCAAGTACACATTTAAGAATTTCTCATTTTTCTTTTCTCCTTTACCAAAGTTCAATCTAAAGTCTTTATCGACATTCAAATCCAATCTATAGTTCCAAGGCAAACGAGAACCATTGATTTGACCATCCAATTTAGGACGAGCATTTCTACCAAACTGAACATCATCTGGTGTTGGGAATGCCTGACGTGTAAATGGTGTTCCAGAAGAAGCTCTTACAATCAAGTTCGCTCCTGCATTCGCCAAAAGATTCAAATCACCAATACGTGGTCCATTGTAGCTACTACCATCACCATAACGATAATCAAAAGTGATGTTGATTGCATGACGAGCATCGAAGCTCAAAGGACGCACACTACGCAATCTTCCTTGCCCAGAATTTACTTGGTTACTTGCACCAAAAGCATCTGATCCTGTACCATCTGCAAATTGCAATGTATAATTGGTCAATACTCTTACATTTCCTGTTCTTCTCAAATCGTAAGAGAACTCAAATCCTTTTACTGTTCCAAAATCCACATTACCCAAAGTAGTAAAGGTAGAAACAGGATAGCCCAAAGGAATTTGTACCAATTGAATCATGTCTCGCATTTCTCTATAGAATGCAGAAAGAGAAATAGCCGATGTTCTACTCACTTTTTGTTTGAAACCTACTTGATAAGAAATTGTTTTTTCTGGTTTCAAGCTTGCATTGTTAATACTTGGATTTTCTAAGAAGAAATAGTAATCATCTGCATAAGCCGCATTTCCACTCTTAGGACGTTGTGTCAAAACAGAATAGTTTGCAAAGAAAGTAGCCTCATCAGAAATAGGGAATGAGAATGATATACGTGGCATCACAGAAATTTGAGGTTCATAATCCTCAAAAGCAGTATTAATTTTGTCTACAAATCTTTCGTCTTTGATGTCATCTGCTGGCTTGTCATCCAAAGGATCAGACAAGAAAGGAGTAACGGCTCCTGACTCTCTCAATATATTAGGGTCATTTACAAAAGTACCTTCTGAATTGAACCAATCTTCACCATCACGGAAACCTTTGATAGCTGTAGGATTAACCTCATCGTCTACATATACCACAAAATCGTCTCCTACATTTTCAGGTAATCTTACATTACCAGAATTCAACAAAGCATTTATTCTAGAATCAGCTCCATCAGTATTTCTCAAATCTCCTACTTTAAATGTACCATATAGAGAGTATAAATCTCT
Source organism: Chitinophagales bacterium (assembly GCA_020631035.1). Taxonomy (GTDB): domain Bacteria; phylum Bacteroidota; class Bacteroidia; order Chitinophagales; family UBA2359; genus JAHDGP01. The sequence goes on from JAHDIA010000122.1 coordinate 7,602, forward strand.
CAATACTTTTTGGTTTGCATCAAAACGGTCTACACGTACTCCAACATTAAAAATCAAATCTTTGAAGGTAAACTTATCTTGAATGTAACCCGCCATATATACAGGACGGTATGCACCAATTAATCTACTATTGTTCAATGGATCATCTGGATTAGACTTCCAAAAATCCTCAAAAGCTGGCTGGCTACTCAATTTATTACCTAAGTGATCATATCCTCTATAAGCAACAAGTGCATTAGATCCATTGTCCAACAAATCATCTGCTGAGAATAAATCCAATGTCAATTCATCTGGCGAATAAGCATCAGTATCTACCCACGGATTGGTATTGATGTCTTCTAAGCCGAATCTTGCTCTAAACTCTCTATCAAAATAACTTTGCTCGCTGGTTCTAACATAGTTGCTAGTAATGGTATCAAAAATACTAAATACACCATGTACATCAGGATCATAATCTGCCAAAGGAATTTTGTTACCATCAATCAACAAGAAAGTACCATCCAATGTACGGTCTCTTTCAATACCAAAACCAGGACGGCTAATTTTGGCTCTCATTCTATCCCATATCCCTTCACTTAAAAGTGTATAGGATCTATCTATTCTTTGTTCATACTCAAATCCAAACTCAATCGCATGTTTGTTTCTATCTGAAGCACCTGGTTTTTTAACATCCACTGAACCATTAAAAGTCAAACGGTATTGATCATCATCATTTTTCACATATCTATTCCCTCTTCTTCCAACTCCTGGCAAATAATAAATATTATAAGCAGAAAGTGTTGAAGTCGTACGTGATCCATTAATTAGACCAAAATTAGAAGAAATATTATCCAATGTTCTGTAAAAACCAACATCATCACCTGCCAAATTAAAATAAGCATCATTATGAGCAACAGCAATTGGATTACTAGCACCTGCTTCGTATTGAACTTCTACAGGTGAAAGCCCCTCAAATTGGTACCCCACAAAGTTAATGGGACTACCACCTTTGGTTTGTAGGTCTATTGGTACCCCATTGGCATCAAACACCTCTAGTAAACCGTGCGTATAGAAAGGCTCTCTAACTGTTCTAAAAGACCCAACATGACCAAAATCAAAAAATCTATCCTCATGTAAAGGATCTTGACTTAAATAAGTTGCTTTGGTATAATCTAACTGAATGCTATAATATGCATTTGAGAACAAAGAAGGATTTTCAGCATCTTCTTCTGATAAATTTTCTCTTGCACCAAAACGTTGTGTAAAACGAACAAATCCTCTATAAGTTGACTCTGAAACTTCAGGAACTCGATCATTGCTCAACAACTCAAAACGACGTGCTAAACGTCTAAAACCAGGAGTTCTTTGTGCCAATCCACCAGTATAATAGTTGTAAGAACCACCCAATGTAAAGTTTAGGTTGGTAACTGGTTGAAAATCAAATTTAACATTGGCATTAAAAGAGTTTTTATCAATGTTCTCACGAGCATCCAAAAACTCAACATCATTTTCTGTAATAAAGTCTGTAGATTTGTTGAAACCACCCAAGTTACTCACCTGAAGTGGATTGGCAATCAATGAATCTCTCACATTATCTTTAATGGTCGGAATACCAAAGTGAGAAGGAAAATCATCTTTCTCATACAAGTACTCTGCTGCCAAGAAGAAACCCAATAAGGTTCTTTCTGTTTTTTCTCCTTTGTCTTTTTTCAAAATAGGTCCAGCAATAGAACCTGTAAACAAATTATAATTGTAAGGATCCAAGAATTGTGAAGTCAAGACCTCAACACCTCCACCAAACTGGTTAGAAGGACCACGAGTTGTAATGTTGATGATACCACCAGTCGCATCCCCATATTTTGCAGGAACACCACCTGTGATAACACTCATTTGCTCAATGGCTTGGGCAGGTACAGCAGTACTACCCCTTACTTTGATACCATCTACATAATAATCAGTCGCCTCCGAACGAGAACCTTTTACATTCAAGTCGCCTCCTTCGTCTTTTTGATAAACACCCGCTGTGGTCGAAGCAATAGAGCTTACATTCCTAGTTGGCAAGTTGTCTATCTCTTCCTTGGTTACTGTATTACCTGTGGCCGTTTCGTCCGCTTGCATCAGTGGAACCTTATAACTTGTAATGACCACCTCATCCAAAATCTCTGATTCTGGATACAAATCAAGATCCAAGAAAGTAATTTTATCAGCAGTTACAATTACACCCTGTGTAATCGCAGTTTTGTATCCAACATATTGCACAGATACATCGTAAGAACCTGGTGGGAGTGGCTTAATGGAATAAAATCCATCAAAGTCAGTCTGCGCCCCTACCAATGAACCGTTCACAGTCACTGTGACCGTGGCAAAGGGCAAACCCTCACCGAGTTCGGTGTCGTTTACCTTACCCTGAATCTCTCCTGACTGCGCTAGCAATCCAACAGACAGGAACAGACTGCAAATCAGTAGTAGATATTTTCTCATAAACAATTGATTGTATAGTGTGTAAAATTTTATTTCAATTTTTTTAATTCTTGCAAGCAAGAACCATTTGCTTTTTCCAGAGGTGAACAAATATATGGAAAAAAAAAGTTGTAACGAACTTTTTGTAAACGAGTAGTGTTTATTTATGACTTTCGGCTGACAGTTGGGGACTTTTTACTATTTTTTGTGCCAAAATATGTGCCAATTTGTAGTATGAGTCACTTGTCAGACCTGCTGTATGTGGTGTCAAAATCACTCGCTCACTCTTGATAAAAAAGTTCATCCATTCCTTTTGTTTTTCATTCAAATTTTGTAAGGGTTCCTTTTCAAAAACATCCAATGCTGCACCCAGCACTTTTTCATTTTTCAAACATTCAACCAATTCTGATGGCTCCACAATTTCTCCTCTCGAAGTATTGATTAGAAAAATATTTTTGCGAAACTTTTCCAGAAAAGCTTTCCCTATCCAGTAAGTTGTTTCTCTAGTTAGTGGTAGATGAATGGAGAGTACATCCGCTTCTTCAAAAATTTGTTCCAATTCAACTTCCTCTACCCATTTGTTCCCAAAGTTTTGTTTGTATTTGTCATAAGCCAATACCCGACAATTAAATCCTGACAACTTTTGCGCAACAGCACTTCCTGTATTTCCATAACCCAATAAAGCGACTGTTTGATTGCCCAATTCTCTTCCTCGATTGTCTTGGCGTATCCAAATATTTTGACGCAATTCTCTATCCGATTTCACTATGTTTTTTAAGAGCGCAATCATCAAAGAAATGCTGTGTTCGGCAACCGAATCTCGATTTCCTTCGGGTGAATTTAAGAAAAGAATTTCTTTTTTTTGAGCATAGTCCATATCAATTAATTCCATACCCGATCCAACTCTCGCAACAAACTTTAATTTTTTTGCTAAATTCACTAGCTCTTCATCTACAATTACCTTACTACGAACAACTAACCCATAATAATCTCCGATTATATTTCTTACCTCCTCATTACTCAATTCTGGTCGAAAATCACACTGGTATCCTGCTTTTTCTAATTCTTCTACCAAAATTTGATGACAAACTTCGGCTATCAAAATCTTTTTTTTCATTCCGCTATAACTTATGATATGTAAATTTATTTAATTGGTTGCACGCTATTTTGTTTGTGACAAAAAGATGACTTTTTTGGGAAATTAGAAAACTCAAAATTAAAAATTTGCTTGATTAAATCATTGGCTGATTGGGCATTGTTTTAACACAATCAACTTAATTACAATAATGGGGCAACATATCTCTTTCATGGCTGCGTTTTGGTCTGGTTAGCCAACGCATGTTTGGGGCTGTGTAAAAGGGGGCTTCTATCCGCTCATCCGACGCAGGACTAAGAGATGCGACCTTACGCCTGATAGTAGTGGATAGCTCCCGATGCGAAGCAAATCGGGACTAGAAACG
>JAHDIA010000123.1:0-2456 GCA_020631035.1 Chitinophagales bacterium
GGTCAATTTAAACCATCCAGATTTGCGAGACAACATATGGACCAACCAAGGAGAAATCCCCAACAACAATATAGACGATGACAACAATGGTTTTGTAGACGATTATTATGGTTGGAACTTCAATGAAGGCAACAATGATGTTGGGCGGTCGGGCAATGGCGGTTGGCATGGTTCTCCTGTTGCAGGCATCATAGGAGCGACAGGAAACAATGATGAGGGAGTTTGTGGGGTGAATTTAAAAGTAAAAATACTCAATTTGGTAGCGAATGATAGAATCGAAAACATTGTTCGAGCCTATGATTACATTCTTAGATTGCGCCGCAAATACAATAAGACCCAAGGAAAAGAAGGAGCCTTTGTGGTGGTAAGCAATGCCTCTTTGGGGATAGACAAGGGAGACCCTTTAAAGCATCCCATTTGGTGCCAAATGTACAATCTTTTGGGAGAGGCGGGTATCCTTAGTGTGGCAGCTACCGCCAATGCAGCAATCAATGTGGATGCTGATGGAGATTTGCCCACTGCCTGTAGTAGTGAATTTCTTATCAGTGTAACCAATACCAATAGCAATGATGAAAAAGAAAGCTCTGCGGCTTATGGTAAAGAACACATTGATTTGGGCGCACCAGGTACAGGTGTATTTACCATCGAAAATGAGGGAGGGTATGGTGCTTTTGGAGGGACTTCTGCCGCCTCGCCACATGTTGCAGGTGCTATCGCTTTGTTGTATTCTGTAAAGGTCTTGGATTTTATTTCAGGAGTTTGGGACCGCCCAGCAGAAAAGGCTTTATTGGTCAAAGATTTTATTTTAAAAGGCGTTGACCCCATCGAAGATTTGCAGGATAGGAGTGTGACAGGAGGTAGGCTCAATGTTTATAAAAGTTTACTAGAATTGTATGAGCATTATGATGTAGAAATGCCTGAAACTACTACAAAGATGGTTTTGAACAAAGTATATCCCAATCCTACCAAGGATGATTTGAAAATTCAATTCTATGTCCCTAACAAAACGCATATAAGCATTCACATTTACAATGCTTTGGGGGCAAAAATGAGGGAGGAAGTAATTGGTCTTGTAGACGAAGGCAATCATGAAGTGGCTGTTTCTTTTTTCAATCTACGAAAGGGATTGTACTCTATAAGAATGTATACGAATAATTTAAATGATTTTTTTGCTACTAAGATTATCCTAGAGTAAATGTAATGCCAAAATATTTATTGGTATGAGATGCATTCTATTGAACTTTTAGTGAGTGTAATGAAAAAATATTATAGTTAAAAATAGATAAATATACTTATGGTTTTTTGTTTAATGTAAAAATGAACGCAAACAAAAAAGCGAATTGATGCTAATATAGATTCATATTATAATTTAAATAAAAAAATGGTAGGTATTTCTTAAGAAATTAAATGAACAACCTTTTTTAATTAATTAAAACTTTTAGAGATGAAAAATTTAAAATTAAACTTCGCATTTTTTTGTATGTTGGCTATGCTAGCCGTAACGGTTTGTTTTACTTCTTGTGGGAAAGAAGAAGTATCGCAGGTAGCAGCAGAAGAAACATTGATTACTGATTATGAAAAAGCAGCTGAATTGTTAGATGCTTATATTGTTGAGGAAAATGGCATTTTTACGATGACTGTTAGTGATCCTGGAGAATTTAACATTGATCCTACTGTATTTGAAGAACTAGTTAAGGGCCTTGAGGATATGAATCAACAAATAGAAAGTGGAGAGATAGAAAAAGAATGGATTGGCAAGGCATATGATATTGATACAAGGGCTGAAGTACCTGTAGAATCAAGAGGATGTAATGAGAATAAAACAACTTATCATTGGTGGGGAAAAACAACATATATAAGTAATTACAGACTAAATCTGGCAGCCAGTGCAGCTAATTTAGGAATAGCAGTAACAATATTTTTTCCTGGAGCACAGCCAGTTGCAGGTGCTTTTGCTATAGCTTCAGCAGCGATTAGTTTTGGTTCAGCCACATGTAGCCCCTGTGGAATAAAAATATATTCAGTGGGTAGAGTAAATAGTATACCTGTAGCACCATTGTGTCAATAATTTAAACTTTTTGGATACCCACCAAGTCATCAAATTGTATTACTTGGTGGGTTTTGCTTAAAACTAATTATTAAACCAAGTAAACAATTAATTGTGATGTTTTTTAAAATGAAAACAACTTTTTTTACACTTTTGAGTGTATTGGGTTTTTTAATTTGCTTAAGCTCTTGTGACAAACAAGAGGAACAAGAGGAAACCCCTATTGTAAACGAAGAAGCAGAATTAGAAGCTTCAGAGATTTTTGTTTTGCCTGACGAATTGAATGATTTGTCTGAAGAGGAATTATTGGATTATATGGCAAACTTAACTGATGAAGAATTGGCTGATTTGGGAGAAGCAGCAGCAGAAACTGATGGAATAGAATCTAGATGTGGAAGCTGGAAGTCTT
>JAHDIA010000123.1:2466-11500 GCA_020631035.1 Chitinophagales bacterium
ATACATCTGTGTATATATAGGAGGTTACAACAAATGTGTTTATACTGGATGTCCAACTAAATTAGAGTTGCATAGAAAGTGGTGTGGATCTGATATTTCTGGAGGTTATGTTTATAGGTGGTTATATGATGGATGCTGCGATTAGATACCTTACAAAGAGGACTAAGAAGAGGATTCGCTTCTTAGTCCTCTTTTAATTTCTTTTCTATCAATTGAATAATCTTCTCCCAATCATTAGGGTGGAACCAATGATAATTGGGATCACGTCTAAACCAAGTGAGTTGGCGTTTGGCGTAGCGTCGGGTATTGCGTTTGATGAGGCGTATGGCTTCATTTAGGTCGTATTCGTTGTTGAGGTAGGCAACGATTTCTTTGTAACCCACTGTTTGCATGGCATTGAGATGGGCGTAGGGGAGTAGTTGTTTGACTTCCTCGACCAGTCCCATTTTCAACATTATATCCACTCTTTGATTGATGCGTTCGTATAGTTCTGCTCGGTCTCTGTTGAGTACGATTTTGATGATTTTAAAAGGTCTTTCCTGTTTTTTGTTTTGTTGAAACTCCGCTATGCTTTTGCCAGAAGTAATTTTGATTTCTAGGGCACGAATGAGGCGTTGTGGGTTGGCATTTTCGTCTTTGCTCAATTGGGCAAAGTAGTCTGAATCAATGTTTTTTAGCTTGTCTTGTAGGGCTGGAGTACCCCCTGCTTTTTGTAGTTCTTCCAGTTCTTTTCGTAATTCGGGGCTGGCTTTGGGCAAATCGTCAAAGCCATTGCAGACAGCATCTATGTACAAGCCCGAACCGCCTGTCATCAATACAATTTGGTGTTTTTGATGAAGTTGTGCGATTAGGGCGAGTGCATCTTTTTCGTATTGACCTGCATTGTAGGAAGTCGCTATGTTTAAATTGTCGATGAAGTGATGGGTGGCAAGTTGTAGTTCTTCGGCTGTTGGTTTGGCGGTTCCAATGTTCATTTGCTGGTACATTTGGCGAGAATCACAGGAGAGGATTTCGGTTTGGAAATGTTGTGCCAGCCGAATGCAAGAGTCGGTTTTTCCCACACAAGTAGGACCTGTTAGAACAACTAAGAACTTTTTCATAGAAGGGCAAAGCTAGCAGAATAGATTTGAAAAAAAAAATCCATTTGCTGTCTTAGCAAATGGATTGTCTACAATGAAAAATGATTGGCTATTTGTTCTTAAATTTAAGATTGTATGTATGTATTTGTGTAATGTTTTTAGTATTGAATACAGTCGATTCCGACTTTGCTTTTGTTTTGAGTCCATAAATTGTAATCGTGGTTGTTGACGACGCCATTGCCATCGCCATCCCAACTTACATATTGACCAATGATGGCATTGTTGCTTCCCCACAAATTGAAATCAATATTGTTGATGATACCATTGCCATCGTAGTCGCCAGAATAAAGCACATATCGGCCATTTTTGGCTTTGAGTTGTTGGGTGCCCATTGCTTTGTTGACACTATTGGTAAAGTCGTAAACCTGATCGGAATTGTCTGTTAGTGAAACAGGATTTCTAGTAGCAATACTCAAGTGAGTAGCATGGTGAACGGCTATGTAGTACTGATCACTGTAGTTGCCATCAAAAGAGACACCAGGAGTACCATCAACAGATATAATGTTTCCATCTTCAGTCAAGAGTGCTGCTTTTTGAGCAATGACTACTGATTCATCACTTTCAGAACGCAACTCTAAGAATATCCAATCAACAGCATTGGATGGCATATTGGCAGTACTATTCATGCTTTCAGTCCCATTGTAATTCCAAGGTTCCTTATTGAAGGGCTGTGAACTTGGTAATAAATCGGTCATATAAAGTGAATTGTCCATAATGATAGAATTGTCTGTAAGCAAACCTTCTAATAGGACTTTGCCATAAAACCTTGGACCATAGTCAGGACCATTGGTTCCACAACTTAAGGAAGTAGGGCAGCTAGAAAAATCGTATTGTTGGTAACCTACAAACTCACTAGGTAGTTCATATGCCTTATTTTGGTCGCAGTAAGCATCTTCTAGTAAACTTTCTTGTACAACGTGCATACAGCCAGCAATATCGTCACAAACCACAGGTTCACGTCTCATACTATTGTAACCATAGGCAAAGTACATTACAGCCTCTGAATTGAGGACATGTTTGAGTTGTACACCGTGCATTACCTCGTGTACAGCAACTGATTCAAAATCAAGTGTGCTGTAAGGAAAGCCTGTACTGAAATTCCAATTAACCACAGGAGAGCCAGAATTGTGTCTACGAAAAACCACATCCATACCCGTTACTTCCCAATTGCCCCCACATTTTTTGTATTGGGCAAACAAAAGTCCTACAGGTGCGCCAAGTGGTTGAGCATCGTTGTCAAACATTACCACATTTTCACCATCATCTCCATAAGTATTCTTATTGGTGGTGCCAGAAGCAGTGATATTGAAGCCAACGGAACGCAAAGTAGTGATGGCTCTTTCAAATGGAGCCTTGGCAGGAGAGTTACTAAAGTTGACACCTCCATTGTTGCTATTGGTCGAATATTTTAATGTATACCCTCCCAAGCCATTCTCATTGGCTAAAACGGTTGGGCCAGGGGTACTACCTGCATTGGATCTTGAAAATACAATATATACCTCTTCTGTGGAAGTTGTTGTCCCTCCATTACTGGTAACTTTAATGGGACCTGAACCAACTTTGGTTGGCAAGGTAAGTTCAATGGTTGTATTGGTCCAACTAACAATGTTGTCATTAGGGATTTGTATATAGGTTTGACCACCTGTATCGGGATTGCGTAGTTCTATTTTGCTAGAACCCGTTAGAGAACCAAAATTATCTCCATAAATGGTTAAGATGGTTTCTGTTCCAGAACTGATGTATTGAGGATATAAACATTGAACATCAGGTGCCATTGCTGCATCCTTATTAGATTGCTCTTGAGTATCTTGGGTTTTACTAGAATTGACAATTTGCAAATAATTCATTTCTTCAAACGTTTTCTTGGTCGTTTGTTGGATGCGTTTGTAAAGACTTGCTTGAATATTGTCATAGTTCTCAAATGCCCCTTTTGCCTTGGCTGTATGAAGATCATATTCAACAAAACCTTGGCTTACTTCAGTAGCATAATATTGTTGAGCAGCAGTATAATTGGATTTATTCTCTAATTTGGAAGTGTGTGCTTGGTTTAGAATGAAAATGCCTATCTGACCGACATTGAGTGTAAGAGAAGGAAATACTTCTTGCATCATATCTCCAACAATTCCTCCTTCAGTTATTAGAAGTAGCTCATCTGTAGCTAATGTACCTTTGAACAGTTTGTAAACCATCAACTTATGAGCTGTAAATATTTTAGTTTGGTCTTTTCCCCAATATGAATATTTGTCAATGACTTGGGCTTCAACGACCAATTCGTTGTCATCAACCCTATTTTCCAAAGATGTGGGCAGTATTAGGCAGTTGGCTTGAACTATACTCACAGACAAAAGGGTAGTTAGAAGACAACATAGTAGTTGAATAATTTTCATGGTCAGATAATTGAATTAATTAAGAGGGAAAAGTTTGTAAATGTTCTCAATAATATTCAAAGGGAAAATTAGATAGGAGGTATAGTGATTTTTACGAAAAAATAGAGAATGATGTTACTTGAAATATATATTTTTTTGTATTTGATCCTTCATTGTGCGTTTATAGAATGAGTGAGGGTTTTTATAATTATTTGATTATCAATATGGATACAAAGGGGAACAAAATAGGCTTTTAACATATATTTAGAAATATATAAATGTTTTCTGTTAATTGAATGTCTTTGAATTACAAATATTTGAGAATTTGTTTTTTAATTAATATATGTTGTTTTTGTGGTTTTTGAGCCTTTTTTTGATGGAAAAAGGGACGATAAATTTTTAGGAATTGAATTTTTTTAATTTTTTGACCATAAGCGTTGGATGAGCGGGCGGATGAGCTTTAAGACGTAGCCAAAAACATGCGTTGGTTAACCAGGGTAAACGCAGCCATGAAAGACCTACGTTGCAGCAAAATAATCAGAAATTTTCTATGACCCTTAAATCGTCAAAATGTTTGAGTTGTGTGATACGGCTGTTGTCAACAATGGTCCAACCCAGGTAATCGGACAATAATTCGAGGTCCCTGAATTCTTCAATGACCCGTTCTTTTGCCATTTCGTAGAGATTGCTTTCCCGAACGAGTTTGCGGATTTGTTCCACCGCATCTTTGTTCATTTTGTTGAGTTCCTCTATGGTAAATTCGTTGAAGGTACTTTCTTGAAGGTCGTAGTATTGAATATCGGGTTCGATCATCAATTCGGGCTCAGGTATTTCTTCGATGATGAGTTGTTTGTTTGTTTCGTCAATGGTGTAGACCAATTTACGCAAGTCGATGCTGATGGCCGCTTTTGCTGTCACTTTGAGAATGGCTTTTTTCTCAAAAGAGAGGTAGTCATAAAACATTTTGTAGGCGTCTTTGTAACTAAAGACCTCGGAGAAGGTACTTTCGACCAGCACCAATTTGCTGACATTCTCAATTTTTTCTACCAATACATCCGCTTCTTGTGTGACGTCGTGGTGGGGCAGTAGCTGTTTGCTAAAGTAAAATTTGGAGGCGGCTACTCCAATAACCAGTGCCAATAGCACAAATTGGAGGATTTTTAGTAGATTAAACTTCATAGTATGAAACGAATTTACTGCTTTTGTGGTTTTTTCAAGTAAAAGCACATCAAAATATTTATTTGATGTGCTATATAACGATATTTATCCTTACATTTAACAAGCTTAATCTTCTTAGTATTGCATTTATGAGAACAGTAAAAGTTAGAACCACCCAAAATATAGATTTGGAGTATGCCATAGCAGGTTTGGGTCCTCGTATTTTGGCAGGTTTGATTGATTCTATCCTATTCTTAGCCCTGTATGCGGTTACTTTTTTGATTTTTACAAGTTTGGTAGGAGAGGGATTGGGTCGTTTGGGAGATACAATATTTTTAATTGTTGCAGGCTTGTATGCTTTTTTGTTTGTGTTCTACAATTTGTTGTGTGAGATTTTTATGAACGGACAAAGCATTGGCAAGCGGATTATGGACATTCGAGTGGTTCGATTGGACGGTGCCCAACCAACATTGGGCAATTATTTGGTCCGTTGGGTACTTAGGTTGATAGACTGCATTTTTACCAGTTATGGTTTGGCGATAGTCTTAATTGCTGCTACAGAAAAAGGGCAACGCTTGGGAGATATGGCGGCTGGAACCACTGTTGTTTCTTTGAAAAAACAGCCTGTGTTTGCAGAAACCATTTTTGAGTCCTTTGAAGAAGACTATGAGGTGAAATATCCAGAAGTAAGGCAATTAACAGACAAAGACATACAACTCATCAAAGATGTGCTCAATGAGTCGAAGCATGTAGAAAATACCAATATAATAATGACACTTGCAAAGAAACTGGAGGATACATTAGAAGTAAAATCTCAACAAGCTCCTAAGCTATTTGTCAAAACTTTATTAAAAGATTACAATTATCTAAATTCAGATTTTTAAAACAATGGATGATACCACAATTCCCCAAGACGGGTTGGATGACAACTCATTGGAAGCAAACATAGAACAGCAAGATGCCATTTTTTCAAGCAGACTCGATTTGCAACCCATACAATCTGCCATTCAAAACATTGAGTCCGCCATTCGGAGTGTCATTGTAGGGCAACAAGAAATGATTGATTTGTTGATGGTTTGTTTGCTTGCCAAGGGGCACGCACTCATTGAAGGGGTGCCAGGAACAGCTAAAACCTTGACCGCCAAATTGTTGGCAAAAACGGTCGATACGGACTTTTCTCGTATTCAGTTTACGCCCGATTTGATGCCTTCGGATGTATTGGGTACTTCCGTCTTCAATTTTAAAAGCTCCGATTTTGACTTTAAAAAAGGGCCTATTTTTTCCAACATCATTTTGATAGATGAGATCAATCGTGCGCCTGCCAAAACTCAAGCAGCTCTTTTTGAGGTGATGGAAGAAAGGCAAATTACAATGGATGGCGTGCGCTATAAGATGACGGAACCCTTTATGGTCTTGGCAACACAAAATCCTATCGAACAAGAAGGAACTTACCGATTGCCAGAAGCTCAACTAGATCGTTTTTTGATGAAAATTGAAGTGGGCTATCCTACAGAAAAGGATGAGTTGCAAATTCTTAGAGGCTTTCACGGAGACAGTGCTTACGACAAGCAAAATTTAGAAAATGTACAAGCGGTTGTCAATGCCAGTGATTTGGAGCAGTTTAGAAAGCTGGTCAATCAGGTACAGGTGGAGGAAAAGTTGCTCTTGTACATCACCCAAATTGTAGGGCAAACCCGTAACAACAAAGATTTGTATTTGGGGGCGTCTACTAGAGCTTCGCTTGCTTTGTTGGCAACTTCTAAGTCTTATGCTTTGATGCAAGGGCGAGATTTTGTGACACCTGAAGACATTCAGAAGATGGCAATTCCTGTGATGCGCCATAGAATTATACTGAGTCCAGAAAGAGAAATGGAGGGGTTGTCTGCGGATTATGTGATTGAGCGGTTGTTGCAGAGAGTGGAGGTGCCGAGGTGATTTAAAATTGAAGATTTAAGATTCAAAATTCAGGATTGAAAATTTAAAATTAGTTTTCTGAGAAATTTATATTTAAATAATCGTTTGTTTATAGGGGTGACCATCTTGGGTTTTTTGTTCTTGGTGGCACATTTTGTACCTGTCTTGTTGTTTGTGGTCAAGCTATTGTTTTTTGCTTTGGTGGTTTTGTTAATCGTAGACATCGTTTTGTTGTATAGAACCAAAAAAGGCATCAAAGGGCAGCGATTGGTGGGTGAAAAACTGTCCAATGGTGACATCAATCCCGTCAATATTGTTTTGAAAAATGAATACAATTTTGGAGTAGGTGTTCGGGTTATAGACGAAGTTCCTTTTCAATTTCAGCAAAGAGATGTGGATTACAATGGAGATATAAAGGCTTTTGAAGAAGCGAGTATTGCCTACGATTTACGACCGACCAAAAGAGGTGTATATGGATTTGGTCAGGTCAATGTTTATGCACAATCACCCATTGGTTTGGTATCCAAGCGGTATCGTTTGGGCAAAGCAGTAGAGATACCTGTCTATCCCTCTTTTTTGCAAATGCGCAAATATGAATTGTTGGCAATTTCCAACAATTTGACCGAATATGGGATCAAGAAAATACGTAAGATTGGGCATACGATGGAGTTTGAGCAAATCAAACAATATGTGAGGGGAGACGATTATCGTACCATCAATTGGAAGGCAACTGCTAGAAATAACCAATTGATGGTCAATCAGTTCCAAGACGAAAAGTCGCAGCCTGTTTACAGTGTGATTGACAAGAGTAGGGTAATGAAAATGCCTTTTAATGGAATGACCTTATTGGATTATGCCATCAATGCTAGTTTGGTGATTTCCAATATTGCCATCAAAAAAGACGACAAGGCAGGACTGGTCACTTTCTCCAACAAATTGGATACAATTGTAAAGGCAGATAAGGTGGGTTCCCAAATACGAAAGATACAAGAAAGCTTGTACCATCAAACAACCGATTTTCTAGAAAGTGATTACGAAAAATTGTACATACTTTTTAGGACTAAATTGAGGCAGCGTTCTCTCGTTTTGTTGTACACCAATTTTGAAACCATTTCGGGACTCAACCGACAATTGCCTTTTTTGCGCAAGATGGCAAAGCAGCATGTAGTCGTGGTCATCTTTTTTGAAAATACAGAATTGGTGCAATTTGCCGAGAAAAAAGCGGAGAAAGTAATGGATGTTTACGACAAAGTGATAGCGGAAAAGTTTGCCTACGAAAAGCGATTGATTGTAAAGGAGTTAAAAAAGTATGGCATTCAAAGCGTATTGACTGCTCCTGAAAATTTGACAGTCAATACCATTAATAAATATTTGGAAGTCAAAGCGCGTGGGTTGATATAAGGATAAATTTATCATTCAATTGTAGATATGATTTTGCTCAAAAAAATAGCCTTATTGGTCTGTTTACTCGCAATATTTTTGCTTGGTGAATCGTGTGGCAATGCCATTGGTAGCAACAGTGCCGAAACAGGAGCAACAAGCCAAGCACATAGTCCTCCTGTCCAATCGAATATCAAATCTGAACCAACTTATGTTGATGCAGCAAAAGCAACATTTGGTTCAGGGAAAGCCGAAATCAATGTTTATGAAATAAAGCAAAATAGGTACAATGCACTTCACTCAGGTCAATTGATTTCGATTACGGTTACAGAAGATTTTTTGATAGACAAGCAAGTCAAAAACGAGCAATATAGCAATCCCAATAGCACCTTAGTTTTAAAAAATATTCAGTTGCGCAAATTCAATACGGGTTTATACGACTATTCTATGTTTAGCTCTGTCTTTACCCCTATTGAGCGAGACAGTCAGCCACATTCCCTCAAAGTATCGGGTTCAAGTCAGGACTGGTGTGGGCACACCTATTTGCAACTCAACAAAGAAGCGAACAACTATCGTTACACCTTACATTCCTATTTTGAAAGCGAAGCAGACCAAAATCAAGCGACCGATTTGGTCATTTTGGAAGACGAATTATTCAATCTAATTCGGATGGGACCAGCTGAGCAACTGCCCCAAGGTAAATTTAAAATGATTCCATCAGTGAATTACCTACAATTGACCCATAAAGATATAAAGGCATATGATTGTGAAGCCGAAAAAGGATCTTATATGATGGAGGACGGTACACCTTCCAAAGCTCCCCTTGATCAATATCGGATTCATTATCCCGAACTAAATCGAACACTGACCATTGTATACAATTTCAATCCACCCTATAAAATTATGGGTTGGGACGATGCTTATCCTTCTGCATTTGACCAAAAAGTGAGGACTACAGAGGTGACGCTTCAAAAATCGAAATTTATAGACTATTGGAACAAGCACCAATCTTTGGATGCTATATTGCGAGATTCCTTGGGGATAGAGTAGGGAGTGTTAAGAAATGTTGTAATCGAA
>JAHDIA010000124.1 GCA_020631035.1 Chitinophagales bacterium
TTTGGCTTATTTTTTCCTTCCCAAAACGGATGTATTGATCGAAGAAGTTTTTGTTGCTTATATATATAGTGGCCAATACAAAAAGCAACAATCCCGCCGCTGTCCACTTGGATATTTTTTTGACCCGTTTTTTTACCTGAGTTTGTGCAGCTTGTTTTTGCTGAAACTTTGCCAGCTTTTTGCTGTAGGAATTCCCCTTGTTCAAATTGCGCTCCACCTCTTTAAGCTCTTTTGGCTTTTTGGGTTTGATGTTTAATTTGCCTTTTTTGGAGATTTTCATTTAATTATTGTTTTAGGGGCGAGGAGCGAGGAGCGAGGCATTGCAGAATGCCATCCTGTTTTGCCTCGCCCCTAAAATCTCGCTCCTCGCTCCTTGTTAAGATTGAAAATTCTTTAGATGCCTGGCATTTTCAAAATGCCTCGCATCTTTTGAGAATTTGTAGTAGATGGGGGGGCATCAACTATCCAGATTGTCTCCAGATGCCCGCCATCAAGAAGCGGGAGGATGAGCGGGAGGATGAACGCTTGTACGAAGTATGAAATATGCGTTGGTTAACCAGAGCGAACGCAGCCTCTAAACCACGTACGATGCACCATAATAAATTCAAAATTGAAAACTTAAAATTGAAAATTAATCGAATCTTCAATCTTAAGTTTTCAATTTATAACTCACAATTTTAAATCCCCTATCTTCCTTCTCTGATAAAAAGCTTATTGGTATAAAAACCACTTGTGTTGTTTGCACCAAAGGGTTTAATCTCTCCGTCGCCTGCTCCTAGTGTTCCTCCTTCATAATTAACCATATATTGACTAGTTTGCCAAACATCAGTTGTCATAACACCTTGAGGTCTATATTGATAATCTTTGTCTAAACTGGGCAATATTTTTCTCAATTCATCAACAGTGGGCAAACGCCACCCTCCACCGTCATAAGGATATTGTTTAGCGTATGCCTTATGGTTGTCCAAGGTCAAGGATGAAGGAATTGTAATGGGCATTACATCAAAACCAGCAGCTTGATATACAGGTTTTTCTTTTACAAGAGAGACATTGTCAAAATCTATGTCACAATCAGTACCATGTATTTCTGCTACCAATTTGATTTCTGTCTGTTTGATTATTAGAGGTTCTCCATCGTGAGTCAATTTCTGCCCTATTTTGACATCCTCTGCTTGAGCAACCCAAGAAACAGAGACTCTTTCCCAATTATCGGTTGAGGCTGGAGGTATAAATTCTTGCAATGTTCTATCGCCAACCATAAAAGCATATACGTGGGTGGTATCTGGGCTTTTGTGGTGTAGATCACAATGATGTCCTTTTTTGACATCTGCCTCTAATACATACTTGGCTCCTACTTCGATGCCTTCTACAAATTGATTAACCATAGGGTCGTGACCAGAACTCCCATTATGATTTAATAGAACAAAGCCTCCACTTTTGCGTCCGTTAGCAGAATTCCCCCCTGTTTCTTTATAGTAGTTGGCATCTGATTTCCAGGGATCGATATTTTCGATAAACCCTCCATTTTTAATCATATTCCCATCAATAGGATGTGGTTCGCCATTTTGAGCTTCAATCTGATTCAGAAAGAATAGATTTAGAAAAAGAATGAATGTTGCTTTAAGTAAATTGTTCATCTATAACATTTTTTTAGTGAAAAAATGAATTATCAAGATTGGGGGTAGGATAGAAGTATATTGGGATGTTTTTTCCTGCTTATTTTGTTTTTCTAAACTAAATATATTTAAAATTTATATAAAAACCTAAGATTTGTATAAAAACCTATTATCAGAGAAAAATCATTTTTTCACTATTTTTAAATTTAGATTTTAGAATAGCTTGCCATTCGTAACTCTACACTCGTAACTCTACACTCATAATTCACAATTTCTTCTCCCGTATCGTCCGACCATCTTTGCTGATTCTAAAGGTTGTTTGCGGTAATTCCTCTTTGGGTTCTGGTCTAGGGGGCGGTGGGGGCGTATACACCTGTTTTTTGCGCCCAATAAAATCCAATTGTCGGATTTTGTCGAAGACCACAAAGAGCATTTCGTTGAATCGGTTGATCTGTTCTAGATTGTCGCTTATATCGTAGTGATTGTATTCGAGGTGAATGATGCGCTCGATGACTGCCTCAAATTCACCAGGCGTTTGGGTGGTCCATTCACTGAGGTACATCAAGAGCTCTTCCCGTTCCTCTTCGGGCATACAGCGAAGGGCGGTTCGCATCGTTCGAGCCAGTCGCATAAAATGCCCCACCATATATATAGGCGATTGGTGAGGGACATATAAATAAAAGTCGTTGAGAATGTCGGTGAGGTAAAACGCCATCTTTTCGGTCAGCAAATGCATATTTTCTGCTAGGGGCGTTCGCTCACTTCTCGACTTAATTTTACGGATGATTTGTAGGGTGTACGAAAGCAATTCTTTGAGTGCCTCGTCGTATTGTCGGTAGTATTCGACGAGCTGTGGATGTGCCTTGACAGAGGTGCAAGGGGGGATGTAATACTCCGCAAATTTGACCTCACCAATTTTGATTTCGAGCCGTCCCAAAGGCAAATGGTAACGCCCAAATTCGGAGCGTTTTATTTGTTCGCTTGGCACCAACTCAATCAAATATTGGGACATACTAAAAGGATGCCGTGGTGGATTCTCATTGGGATTGGGCAAGCCCATTGGTGTACGAGAAAAAGGGTTGACCACCAAAATAATGTCGAGTTCTTGATTGCGTACACTGCCAAAATCAAATGCTGCTTCGAGCGAAATCTCCTTCTCACTCAGTTGTTCATTGCTCTGATTGAGTTCAATTCTCGCCCCTCCAAGGCTTACAGCACGACACTCTAATAGTTTGATTTTCAGCTTGTTAGACTGATCTAGGTCAAGTAGCAATTCGAGGGACTTCTCTCGACCTGCTTCGGGGGGCAAAAGCCCAAAATTATGGTAGTGCAACTGCTGTGCCCTAGCATCTCGTATGCCGTCTATATAGGCATTTTCCATAGATTGGAAATGATTTTTGGATACCTTCATCCCATCGACCCAGTTGACGGGAAAATGTCTGATTTTTTCTAACATAGGTACTGCTTTATTGTGTTCCTCCAATGCCATCTTGACGGACGTAAATTGGAGTATTTATATTTTTTAAATCCATTTATATACTTGAAGTAATGCTTAGAACTATTGTTATAACTCATTGATTTATTATGATTTAAGTGCTAAAGTATTACTTTAAGTACTCAAGCTTTTTATAAGCACAAGGCATAGCCCAAAAGCTGCTTTTCATTGTTGAGTTCAAATGCCAGATTGTCTGAAGCAATTCTTATTTCTCTTTCCAAATCCCATTCGATGGGAATAAAATACCCACAGAGCCAATTGAGCAAAGTGTCCATTTTTCCTCCTTGGAGGTAGTCTGCAATTTGATGTGCTTGCAAAGGACCAATGATCATTTTGACTGCTTGAATGCCCTCGTCAAATTCTTGTCCTGCGATAAAATCTACCCCTAAAACAGTGTCGCCCAAATTGGGTGTATCGTCTCTACCGATGTATTGAATCGGTCCGTTTTGGTATTCAAATGCAAAGGCTTCTTCAAGTACAGATTGAAAGCAAAAGGCGGTTAATTTTAGGTTGCCCACAATCCGACTGGCGACGGGTAAAATGTAGAGGAGAATATTGGTTTGTTTGTCGCTCAAATTTTGGGGAATGCCCCAAAATTGTTTGATGAGGTCATTTGAAAAATCCTCCAATGCCTGCCGTTCTTTCATTTCCAACAACAAGCGATGGTGGTAAAATTCTCGCTCTAAGGGGGCGAAAAAATCCCGCGTCTCGTCTTCTTCTTTTCGATGCCGCTTTACCTCCGCCATCATTTTTTCCTTCGACTTAAAATGCCGCCTATCTTCATTTTTGGGTTGGTGAAACAATCCTTCGGGCAAAGCATCGTACAAACCCTCCCGATTGATGTTGATGATGACCAGTTCAAGCTGCCCCAATTCGGAATACACAAAATCGACATCCAAGACATCCTTTTTATAAAATCGCTGAAACAAACCCACAGGACGGATCACAAATTGATTTAAATCGTACCCCTGCTCCAATAGTTCACCCACCAAAACTTCCACCTTGATGTCTAGCGGAAAGCTTTGTATGAGCTTGCGTATGTTTGTTTCTAAGTTCATTTTATTAATTTAAAATTGAAAATTCAAGATTTAAAATTAGTTGAATCTTAAATTTATTTTTGTGCAACGTCATTGGTTCTAGGCTGCGTGTACTCTGGTTAACCAACGCATATTTTAGGCTGCGTTTTAAGGTTCATCCACCCGCTCATCCGACGCCTTTTTTTAGGGGCGAGGGGCGAGGAGCGAGGGGCGAGGCAAAACAGGATGCCATACTGTTTTGCCTCGCTCCTCGCTCCTCACTCCTCGCCCCTGATTTTAACTTTAAAAGGGTAAGTCACCGTTGCCGCTTGTTGCAATTCGGACTGTAAGCGGATACAGATGGCTTCCCATTCTTGGGCGTCCATTGGATTGTGGTTTGAGGGGTATAAAAGCACTTCGACTGTACGAATCAAACCGTTTTGTTTTTCTTGACTGATGGCAATTCCTTTTTGTATTTCGACCTTTTGAAGTTGTTTTCCCAAACGAGCAAAACAAAGAGCCTTTATATCTTCGGGGGTAACAATTCGCCCCCTGGTTAAAACGGCTTCTTTGTAAGCAAATAAACTCTCAGATGGGTTGAGTCGGCTACGGCCTCCTGTGGTGGTGCTTAGTAGGAGAATGTTGTTTTTATCGACATCGTTTCCATTGTGTAAATTGAGGGAACTGCCAAGTGGTATATTGTTGGCAAAGTCGCCACAGCTTGTCCAAAAATGAATGTAGACATTATCGCCTTTCTCTTTGGGTTTGACAATCAAATAAGCGATGCTTTCTCGGTTTTTACTTTCAGACAATCGCTGTTCGATGCGTGCCAATATTTGCCTCATTTCTTTTACCTCTGTATGCAACCAATCTCGATTCATAGCCGAAAAAGCGGCACTTTCGTCTCGGAGCAATTCGGTCAAATACCCAATGGTTTCGGAGGCATTGCGCTCATCATAGCGGCCAATGTTGCCTTGGCGGAGCGAATAGGTCAAGGATTGAAAATGTACCAAACGGGTCAAAGGACTGGCGGCTCTGTAATGATTTCCGAGGGTGTCTTCGACCAATTCTACATTAAAAAATAAATCTTCCGTTTCTAGCGGAACAATATTGATGTTTTGTTTAAGGCTGTATATTGTTTTATTTTTTTGCCGATTGATGATGGGAAAACAATTGAGTCCACAATATAAGTTTTCTAGGGCATTGTCTGGGAAAGAATGAGGGAAAACGAGCTTGATCCACAAAAGGGGTTCTTTGAATATGCCCAGCGCATCTTCACCAAAAACAGTTGCAAATATGCTAGGGTAGGGCACCATTGAATCGGCTTCGATTGGGGTGTCTTTTAGATGTATAAAGTGGTGTGCATATAATCCATTAACGTATTCCTCAGTTTTTTTACTGATGTCGTATGTTTGGTAAAGCTGTTCTATTTCTTCGCTATTGTTTTCTGTTTTTAAAATGGGCAATCCCATTGCTGTTTCAATATTGTGGTCTTGTAGATACCATTGAGTAAAAGGCAAGAGTTGGTGGTGTAATTGTCGGTTGGGATCATTGGGCCAATCGAAGTAAATATTGATGTTTTCTAAATTGTCTATTTGTGGGTTGATTTGTATCCCCAAATACATACTGAGACTTTCAAGAGCATTGCCCATTGCTGCTTCGGCTATGAGTTCTTTGCTGATGGCGTTGTTGACCTGAAAGAGTTTGTTGTTGCACGCCATAAATTGTAGCTTGGCATCGAAGATGGGGAAGCGGCTGGCAGGGCTAAAATAGACCTCTTTTTGTTTGCCTTTTTTGGCTTGTATTTTGGAAGGATGCTTTTTTTTAAAACTCAAAGATAGGCTGTTGTCTATTTCTGATTTTGCCTCTATAGAGTTTAATTGTACAATGCCATGTGCTGCTTGTGGTCCTGTGGTGACATCAGGAGTCATTAATTGGGCGAGTCTGCCTAGTACTCTGGCGTGGGAAGCGTGTATGTCGTGTCCAATTTTTTCAAATTCATTTGCACAAGCTCCAATGAGCAAGCCAACCAGCGGGTCGAATGATTCCATCTCCGATTCTTGGTATCCCCACAATTTAGCGGCCGTTTTCATCAGGCGGCTTTTGATGGCTTCTCTAGAAATCTTTTTTTGTGTCAGCTGCATTGTATTCATTTTATTCGTTCTTTTTTGTCAAAGAACCATTTTGTGTGCCCCCTCATTCCTCAGTAGCCTTGTAGAGCTACTGAGAAAAAGGGCAATGAAATGAATGAATCATTTCAGTTGTATGCAATATGAATGAAAAGGTTGTTTTTTATGTTTTATCTAATTAATCCAAAGAAACAGGACTAAAGTAAATTTCTTCTTCAAATCGAAATACTTCATTTGTTTGGATCAGATTGGCAGTCAATCGAACGTGAATTCTTTTTTTTATTCTGCGTATTTCCTTGTTTTCTCTATTGACAAATTCCTTTTCATCTATGTGTACTTTGACAATGATATTCGTCAATCTCTTTTCGTGTTCCTTCATTGAGTCGGCAATGGAATTGGCCACTTGTACTTTCCAGCTAGACACTTGGGGCAATAGTTCAAAATCGTATTCCCAAATATTGCAACCATAGCTCACATCGTATCTATTTTCCCCAAATCGAGTCATCAAAATCAAATGAATGTTGTTGGCGATGGACTCTTCAATTCGGTCGCATTCGGGATGCTGTTCTCGCTTTAAAATTTTTCCCAATTGTAAGGGAAGTGTGTAATTTTTCATTTTGATTTAATTAAGCGTAATCATTGCGCCCTTAACAGCGACAGGTCCTTGTCCATTTACATTGACCATTGCCCCTTTGACAGTGGTTGGTCCTGTAGAGGAAACAGTGGTTGTGGCATTGGCTTTTAGCTCTGCACTGATGCTTGCTTCTAAACCCAAATTCTGGGTCGCCTTGATGTTGATATTGCCTGTTGCCTCAATGCTATTGTCTTTAAGCGATTTTTGGCTAATGCCCGCTTGTTCCGATTCGATGCTGATGTCTTTGCCGCTTTTGATTTCAGTTTTTTTACCAGAGTGTATAGACAGATCGTCGCCAACGGTAATAGCTGTATTTTTTCCAGTAGAAATGGAAGCGTTTTCTCCTATGGTGACTTCGGTATCTTTGCCTACACTAAGGCTGGTATTTTCGCCTACACTAATGTTTAAATCTTTGCCAACTGTCACGCTCATATTGTTGCTGGCGTTCATTGTAATATCGGTGGCTTGCATCTCAAGTAAGCCCTTGGTTTTGATTCTGATTTTACCGCTACCATCAAGGCTCAGAACGATTTCATTTTGGCTAGATTTATTGAATATTTTGATGCGCTCCTTGCCTGGTTCGTCGTATAAATGGATTTCATTTTCGCTTACGGTACGAATCGCTTTCATATAATTTTGAGGATCGTTGAAGTAAGCAGGTGTTTGTTGAGAATGATACATTGCCCCCAATACATAAGGACGCTCAGGATCGTCATTTTCAAATCCAATGAGTACATCTTCTTCCAGCTCAGGGATAAAATACATTCCTTTGTCTGCCCCAGCGTGGGGGGTCATACAGCGAATCCAAGGGGTTATTTGTCCCTCTTCTTGCCATTTAAAATTGACCTTGATACGGCCCAAATTATCGGGATCGTCTACATTTTCTTTGACGATGGCAATTTGGTTTTCGCATTTGGGCAATTCTATGTGCGTATTGACAGGGGGAAATTCCACATCGGCAGGAATGGCGGTAAATCGGTTGTAATAATGTCCCTTATTGTCTAGGAAATGGCTGATGTGTATGATGATGTATTTGCCATAATATTCGGCCTCAGCAAACTGAGAAGACTTACTACTCGTTTCCAATTCAACCACTGAGCCTACCCGTAAATCGGTGTGCTTGCTGCTGGCATCGAAGTGTAGTAAATTGTTGGAAAGCATTGCCTTTTTTTGCTTGATATGCGTTTCCAAATCGTTTTGATTTTCGACCAAAAATTCCATTGGAGCAATGGGTTCTTGAGGAAAAACCTCATTGCTTTTGTCAAAGGCAAAATTGCCATAATCACCCAATCCATTGACACTTTTTCCTTCCGAACTGTCTTCGTACAATTCGGTTTGTTTGTAGTCGTATCTTTGGGTTTTAAAATTTAAAGGTTCGACATTCATCGACAATTTAAAATTGCTCATTAAATCTCCTAAACCCAATTTAATACTTTCGTTGGTATCGGGCGGACCAAAGCACATTTGTTCTCCATCGTAGTAAAACCATTCACCATAGCGGTCTGCCAAGCGGCATAAAAAATGGTAATCACTTTCTTTGTATTGTACAATGTACTCAAAAGGGTCAGAGTGGTTTGGATTGCTTTTGAGGCTAAGCAACGACTGGGAATACTCGTTACATACTTGCCCAAAAATATCGTTGAGGGACATATCGTGAAAAGAGACACAATCGAATCCTTTGCTCATCATAATGCTTGGGCTATAGCCACTGACCAATATGTCCATTTGCCCACCATAACTTCTAGAAACAGAAAAGGTGGTAATGAGTCCGATAAAGGTATTGCCCTGAGAGGAGCCTACATTGGGCAGGCTAAATT
Source organism: Chitinophagales bacterium (assembly GCA_020631035.1). Taxonomy (GTDB): domain Bacteria; phylum Bacteroidota; class Bacteroidia; order Chitinophagales; family UBA2359; genus JAHDGP01. Next base: position 8,708 of record JAHDIA010000124.1, read on the forward strand.
CAGCAGAAAAGCTTTGACCTAGACATTCCTGACAGGATTGAAATTGTTTTTCGAGGACTTGGTCGATGACACTTTCTTTTCCCAATGCCTTGAGCAAACTCTGGATGGGAACATTGAGTTCAAAGGTATGGTGCCAATGAATGTCTTGTTCAATGCTGAGGCTATTGTAGAAAGTCAGCGGTTTGCCATTTATGTGGATAGAACTTTGGATGATGAGTGCCATAGAGGTCGATTTTAGGGCCTTTAAAGACCTTTAGGGTGATAAGAAAGCAAGTTCCCAAACACTTCAAAGTAATGGGTTGTTATGAAGCGTTTTGGGAGCTGCTCAATTAGTTGGGATTTTTGGGGCATTGGGTGATTAGAAATGCTCCCAAGGATTTTCAAATTTAGAGGAATTGACCTCAACAGAATCCGCACACAAAACCAAGTTTTCCATCATTGGTTCGTTGCTGGTTGAAGCGAGGGTTTCGGTGTAGTTGGTTAGATAGGCTTGTGTAAAGGCAATCTTTTTAAATTCACCTCCGCTTGTTTTGGGATCTTCTATGACGATTTCACCATCTTTCTTTTCACTTTTACTAATCATCCAATCCCAAAATAGATTGTTGTCTTGCTTGGACTCTACTTCTAAGTGAAGCTGTCCGCCAAACACTTCTGAAGAGGGGCGTCCTGTTTCGTCGGTGTTTTGGTACATACTGTAAGACAATTGATGTACTCTAAATTTTTCGCCATCAACTGTTAAATAAGCTGTATAAGCCATAGTTTAAAATTTAAATTGTTAGAAAATTTCTGATAGTTATAATCTTCGTTATTTGACAATTTTTGTGGAAGAGAGCTAATTCTTAAACAAGCTATCCAGTCGCCTGTGGCTCCCTAAATTTGTTCAAGAATTACTCTCCAAAAATTGTCAAATAAGCTTAATTTTGTTGTGCATATTCGATGTCCCATTCTTCCATTTCAGAATCGTCTCCTCTGGTTCCGCCCAAGCGAATCATAAAGTTTTTAGCAGGGAAATAAGGGGTAATGTGAATATCTAAATGCACTCTTGTTTTGTCTTTTTTGTCTTGCTGGAAACGTTTGATTTGGAAACGTTCTATCAATTTGCCAGGCCCTTTGACATTGGTTAAAAACTTGACGATTTGCTTCTCAATGTCCGCTTTGGTTTTGCTGTTAAAGTTCTCAAATGCTCGACGGTTGAGGAAGTCAATGAGGACCTTGGTAACGTAATCAAAAACCCTTACAACAGAGTAGGTTTGTAAACCAAGATTGTCTCCATTGAACAAGGTCTTGGCAGAGAATGCCATTACCTTTCCATACTCATTGACCATTGGGACCAAACCAATTTTTTCTAGATGGGATAATTCGCTTTTTTTCAGCGGAAATTTAACCGCATCTACCTCGTTCATTCCACCGTGTTTTTTACCAGCCGATACTTGCGACATTAGGGTACGGTAAATGGTTCCTGCCAAAGCTCCCGAAGGAGGAACAAAAAGAGCCTCTTCTTCGCCCAATTCGGTGTATTGTTCTCGTCCTACCAACCAATTGCACGCCATAATCACATTGGACAAATAAATATCACCCGAGGCGAGATTGGCAGACTCAAATAAATCCATTACATCGTCGGGCGTATCTAGGTTCTCGAAATCGGTTACCAGCATTACTTTGTTCTCAAATGCCATTTTTGCCCATTTCTCTACAACCTTTTTGGAGCCCAAATAGCCTGGAATGACCATTAGGGAGTAGTTTTCTCTTAAATCTAAGCGGTCATACTTCGATTTAAGCTCTTGATTTACGTGGTCGATAAAGGTGGTATTGTCCAAATCGGATAGCTGTTCTAAGTCCGCATTCATAATGTAAACATTCTTGAGCTTGTCGCTCTCAGTATTTTTGTAAAAGAGGGCTACAGCACGATAAGATTGTTCCAATTCCCTCGTTTTTTGGAGAGCATTGTTCAAGTTTTTGACCAAAAGCTGCCCTGATGCCTCGATTTTTTCTTCACATTTGCCCACCATATCGGGGACAGAATCGGAGTTTTGAAGCAGGTCTATCCATAGCGACAAGCGTTTTTTGAGGGACTCTTTCTCCTCTTTTTTGCTTTCTTCGCTCAAAAAGATGCGTTTTCGGGCTTTTCGTTCGGGATTCATATTTTGTGCTCCCTCTACCGAAGTTTCCAGAAGCGTAAATCCACCAAATTTGCCCAGTGCCTGAACTTTTTCTTTCAGATTGACTTTTTCTTGTACTTTGACTTGGGCTTTGTTTTCTGCAGTATTTTGTTTTTCTGACATATAGCAGCGATTTTTAAATTTAAATAATTAAGCCTCCGATGCCTCTAGTTCTGCCAACATAGTTTGTAGGGCATCAATGTAAGCCGATTTGGCTTCGGGATTGTTTAAAACAGCATTTAAAATTTTGTTGGATTTGAGCTGTTTTAAAAACTTGAGTCCATCCTCTTTTTGGCTATTCAATCCTTGTAAAAAATCACTTTGCGCAATGAGTCCCTTCTGGGTAAAATCGCCCAAATTGCTAAAGTTTAAAGTTTCGTCTTTTTCGGTTCCTTCTGAGGTTTCAAAATTGACATCTACCTTGGGTTGGAAATGTTCAAAGACCTCATCCACTGTTTTTAATCCCTCTGTAATTTCGGGTACAAAGGGGGCGTCTGCGGTCATTTTTTGCAATACCAGGGTACGGTTCTGGGAGATTTCCGAAATCGCTTCGGAGGCTTCTCTGGGTACTTCTTGTCCGCCGAGTTCGTATTTCATAGTT
>JAHDIA010000125.1 GCA_020631035.1 Chitinophagales bacterium
AATTTTATGTTGGCTTTGGATAGACCTAAAGTAGAACTCATATTGAAATCTTGACAAGCATCACTTTGTTCTCCTTGTATGTATTTAGCTAAACCTCTGTTTAAGAAAGCTTCGCTTAAAGTTTCATCCATTTGAATGGCAATTGTATAATCTTCTATAGCATCATTGTGTGCTCCCATCATAAATTTTATATTGGCACGGTTGTAATATAATTGAGCATTATCAGAAAAGTTTTCAATAGCTCTATTTATATCTTCAAGTGCTCCCTCCAAATCTCCCAGCATTTTTAGAGCTATTCCTCTATTCAAATATGCTTCAGGATAATTATCAGTTTGTTCCAATATTTCATTGTAGTTTTGAATGGCAGCCTGTGTTTCACCTACTGTTTTTAACAATAATGCTTGGTCAAAATAGGCTTTGCTCAAATCAGTATTAAGCTTGATTGCTCTATCTAAATACTTTTTGGCAAAATCCAATCTTCCAAGTTTGCGCTCAATTCGACTAAAATTATACCAGGCAAATGCATAACCAGGTTGCAGAACAACTGCTCTAGATAAACTCTTAGAAGCATCACTATACTTACTTTGCTCTTCTAAAACCAAACCTTTTAGGTCGTGCCCCATTGCACATTCTGGATATTGTTCTATTAAATGATTAAGACTCATCAATGCTATTTTCAAACTATCTTTCTCAATGATGCGAATACTCTCTTCCAAAGTTTCTATTTCTGTAAGATCAAACTGTTGCCTAATGCTTGTATCTTCTAATAATTCTTTATAGGGTAATAGTCTTTTGTCAATACCTAATTCCATCAAAGAGTTTTTGGGAGTATATGCCAAAAGATTAATAATGTTACCTGGGCCATAAAAGCCATACAATTCAAGCGCAAAGGGATTGATGTTTACAGCTTTGATAACATCTCTTTGTGCTTCTTTATCTAAACCATATAGCAATTTTAATCTTGCACTTTTCAATAAAACCTCAACAGAGTTGGGATTGTGTTCCAATTCTTGATTGATTATTTGCAAACTACGTTCACGATCATGTTTTACATAGTAGTCTCTCGCTTCTTCAAGATATGGATACTGCGAAAAAGCCTTGGTAGAAAAGAAAACACAAACGAATATGATTAATACTTTGAACATAACATTAGTTTTTGATTTTGTGATTAAAGTATATAGTACCAACATGTGAGATAATAAAAAAGTTTAAATACTATTAAATAAAATAGCTTGACTATTTTATTTAATAGTATTGCTATTATTTTAATGTATTGATTTTTAGTTGATTATGACGCAGAAGTAAGAGGGTAAGTATAGTTTTTTTTTTAATGAAGGTAACCAAATTATATTTTTAATTGTTTTACTATTAATTAACATAGAAAAACTATTAGTTCATTAATTAAAATTTTTTGTTATGAAAAGAATAAATTTGCTTGTAATGTTTATGATGATTTGTTCAGGTTTTTTGTTGCTCAGTAGTTGTACAACTGTAAAAGAAGGACAAGTTGGTGTGAAGAGAACTTTAGGAAAGTATTCTGATACACCTTATACAAATGGTTTACGTTTTTACAATCCATTGGTATCTAGAATTATTAAGATTTCTACTCAAACAGAAAATATGGAGGTGGCTCTTACGATTCCATCTAAAGAAGGCTTAAATATTGGGTCAGAATCTTCTATTTTGTACAATGTTGATGGAAAGGAAAGTCCAGATTTACTGCGAAATATAGGTGCAGATTATGAAGCAAATGTTATTATGCCTGTTTTTAGATCAGCAGTGGCAGATGTCAGCTCTAGATTTTATGCCAAAGATATGCACACAGGTGAAAGAGCAACAATTGAAAACGCTATTAAGGATCAGATGATGGTTTATTTGAAAGATAAAGGAATTATTGTGGAAGCTGTTTTATTAAAAAGCATACAAATGCCTCGTAGCCTTGCCGATGCTATAGAGGATAAACTAGAAGCAGAGCAGCAAGCTCAAAGAATGGAGTTTGTATTGGATCAAACAAAACGAGAAGCAGAGCAGAAACGTATTGAGGCAGCAGGTATTCGAGATGCACAAAATATTATATCAGAGGGGCTTGATCCTGCAATATTACAATTTAAGTCTATCGAGGCTTTTAGAGAATTAGCCAATTCTCCCAATGCTAAAATTATTGTAACAGATGGAGACCTACCAATGATTATGGATAGTGAGATGAATATGCCTATAAATAGAAAAGTGAGTAGTAAACAGAGAAATAGAGGCAACACCCAAATTGGTTTGACACCTTAAAGTTAGCCTTTATCTTTAATAAAGTTAGTTATGTTTTTGAGTGATGCTATTATATAAGGAGAGGCAATTTTTAAGCTTCTCCTTTTGTTTTAAAACTCAAAATCTCGGACAATGCATACGACTCTGAGGCGCACGCCAAGCACCAGTATGTAACAAAGAAACCTCAAAACCTCGACGGTTAGGTGAACCATTTTGGAGCTGACGGGTATTGGCATCATAGGACAACAATAAACGGTAATTCTGAACAGATAAACCCAAGCTGGCAATAAGTGCATCGTCCCAACGGTACCAAGCACCAACTAATATGTTTGTGGCATATTGGTCTTGGGCATCGTAGGAAAGTTTGTAGGAGAAATGGCTGCCCATTATCAACTCTCGACTGCCTTTGTCTCTTGAGTATAGGAAGGCAGGATGTACTCCAAAATGCCCCAAATCTATTTCGGCAGTTAAGTGGGCCACAGGACGAATGGCTTTTTTGTTGCGTCCCGTATTGTTGCTTGCAAAATAAACAGTTTCTCTAGGGCGGTTGACGTGAAGGAAACCCAAGCCAGCATTTAATTCCAAAATCTTTTCTAGTACATAGGTCAAACTTCCGCCTACACCCACATCTAAATATTTGAGGGCATCTCTGTAAAAAGCCTCATTGCTTGGGAGGTCTGCTTCTAGTCCGTTTTCTCCATATTGGCTATTGAAGTAAAGAGCATCTAAATCTATTTGTTTGCGAACATAATTGAAATTCATTCCTGCCGAGAAATGTAGCGTTTTGGGAATGAGTATACGGTGAAAAGCAACAGAGCCACCACCATTAAGGGTTTTGATAAGTCCAACTCCAGCATTGTCATAGTAAAAATTGCCTCCAAGACCTAACCAAGAATCTCGCCCAAATTCCCCTTCAAGTATGGCAACATCTGCAAAGGCAGCAATGGTTTGGTATTGATTGCTTTTTTCTAAAAAGTGACTTTTACTAATGGCACCCACTCTATAATTGCCCGAAATATTGCCTGTATTGGCTGGGTTGATTAGAGTAGGAACCGCATAGAATTGGGAAAAATGGAAATCTTGTGCTTGTAGGTTTGCTATATCTAAGCACAAGAATACTGTTCCCAATATTATAGAAAAAATAGGTTTTTTGACAATTTGCTCTCTTTTGCAAAAATTGTCAAAAACCCCAAAAAAATATTGCTTATATGTATTTGTTATGTTCACTTTTTTAGCGCATTTTGATGATTGACTACCTAATGAGGGTGATATTGCCTTCTTGAGTTGTGACACTGCCATCTACAAATTCGACCTCTAGGGTATAGATAAATACATCCATTTCTTGTATTTGTCCATTGTGCATCCCATCCCAAGCAATGTCTTGTTCGCTTGTTTGAAAAACGAGTTCTCCCCATCTATTAAAGATTTGCCAGTTTAAGCTAGCAATACCTTTGCCTTCTATTTTAAGATGGTCATTTAAGCCATCATTGTTTGGAGAAAAGGCATTGGGAACGTCTACCCACAAATTGGAAATGACATTGATGTTTTTGCATACCGCTTCAGATAGACAGCCACTATCTTCTGTTTCAATTTGTACACAAGCCTCGTAAGTTCCGACCATATCAAATGTGTGGGTAATGTTTTCGCCTTCAGTATTTGTTCCATCGTTGATTTCCCAGTATACAGTTTCTATGTTTCGGGTATCATTGCTTGTATAAGAAAGCTGCAAACTTTGGCCTACAAAAACTTCATCTAAAGAGGCAATGACGCTTTCTATAATTGGTATGTTTTGGACATTGACTTTTTGAGTCGTATCATTAGTGTAAGTACAATTGGCATAATTGGTATTGACCAATAAGTTGATGTCGTAATCACCAGCTACATTATAAGTATGTGAGGCTTCTTTACCTGTGTCTTGATTGCCATCTCCCCAATCCCAAATGTATTCATCTGCTTCTTGTATGGCAGTTACATCAACAGTCAGTGGGGTACAGCCTATTCCTGTAATGTCAAAACCAACTGCTTGAACAACTTCGCTGACCTCAATGCTTTGGGTATGACTAGTCGTAAAATTACAAGGAATCGAAGGATAATCTTTGGTGACACTTAGTTGAATTTGGTAAGTGCCTGGAGCATCATAAAAATGGGTCATTGAGGCATTGCCTGTTTCGACTGTACCATCTCCCCAATCCCAAGTGTAGGATTGAAAGGTGTCAACTACACTAACAATTGCTTGATTGCAAACATCGGGTGTTGCCTCAAAATTGGATAAAACAGCTGGACTAGGAATGATTACTTCTTGAGTGATGGCATTTTTATTACAGCCCAAACCATAATCTGCTTCGAGGCTCACCATAAAGCTTCCACTTGCATTATAGCTAAAGGTTTGATTGGCTTGGTTGCTGCCTGTGCCAAATTGATCGCCAAAATTCCAATTGTAATTGGGTGTTTGATTTAAGCTGGTATCGACTATGGTTTGATTGATGAATTCAACCTGTCCTGTCTCGCAATTAAGTACATTATAGGTAAATTGAGGATCAGGTGGGAGATAGGTTTCTACCATTAAGGTTTCCACTTGACTGACACAACCAGTATTGAGGGTTTCGGTTAGGTAGAAGGTTTGTACGCCACCACTGAGCAAATCATTGGTTACATTGTATGAGGTGCCTGTTGCAATCTCATTGCCAAGTACAACACCGTTGTTGTCGTACCACTGATAAGTCGCATTAAAAATGGTATTATCCAATTCTATATTGACGGGTGTACCATCGCATACCAATACATCTTGTACAATGGCAGAAAAAGTAAAATCTGGAATGTTAAATGTATCTCTTAGCGCAACATCATCTGTTCCTGTGGCAATAATATTGCTACACAAATCCAATACACTTGGACTACCCGAAGGAGAAACAATTTGAACCTCATAGTCTCCACCAGTAAAAAAGGGTGGTTCAAACTTGAGAACAAAAACCCTATCACGGCTGACATCGGCAATGCCAATAAAATCATCACATTCTTTACCATAGACTTCGGTTGTCGTGTACTCAAAGCCATTGGGACCCACCAAAACAACATCTTCGACACCCAAGGAGTCGCATAAGATGTATTCTGAAAAAGTGATGTAAACCAAGTTGTCACCACATTCTATGGGTTCTATGAATTCTGGATGTCCTGATATATTGGTGATTTCGGGAGAGATATTGTCAAAAATATCGGCTGTAGAATTGCTTAGATTAATGGTATATCCGTCAAGGTCTGAGGATTCATAATTGCTGACATTGATGACGTAAGTTTCGCCTAATTGGACAGGAATAAGGGCGTTTTGATTTTCGTCGCTTCCTCCCCCTACAGAGGTTTCATTGCTTGCTCCTGTTGCTCCTGTTATGCCAGCCAAATAAGAATAATTACAGCTAACTTCAATATTGGGAATGTTGTAAATATCTTCGCATTGGTGATTGGTGAGATTGTAAACTGCCCAGTCATAGTCTTCTGATAAATCATTGGGAGTAATGGTGAAACTCAGATCTCCTGCTTCTGCAACCGTAAAAATGTACCACACATCGTTTCGTTCTCCTGTTCCCAAACAGGAAATATTGTCATTGATTTCTTCAGGAATGAAGCCAGTACCCTCATAGGAATTTTCTTGATAGTATTCATCTTGACAAATGGGAATGGCATTGACACAATCTTGTTCAATTTGTTGAGCCAGTACTGTTGTTCCTATTTGTAAAAACAGTATAATGGGTAGCCAATGCTTCATAGGGGGATTTTACTAGCTCAATTTACAGAAATATTAAAGTTTCTTTAAAAATTGATTGTTTTTTTGCCTCTTTTGATAGATACTTGTCAGTTTTTGGGGCGACTCTCCCCGTTTCAGACCAGTTCAGTCTGGTTTACTTTTTATGCTTTGCCTGTACAGCACACTTATCCATCCCCCTACGCCACGCTTCCAAATATATAAGAAAAACATCATTTCCAAAAAAGGCGTTGTATGCGAAGCGACTGAACAAAATAATCTAGCCCCGATAGAAATGGAAAGCCCTGTGCAGGGGCGAATAATTATTCGCCCACAGGCTTGCAATGGATAGCGGTGGTCCGACATTTCGGCAAATCAGTAGCGACGAAGCACACAAACCTTTGCTCCTAATCCCAAAATCACCTCAACAAACTAATATTGCCTTCTCGGTGTTCTATCGCCCCATCCAAAAACTCCACATCCAAAGTGTATAGAAAAACGTCAATGTCTTGTATTTTGCCATTGTGTGTACCATCCCAACCAATGCTAGGATCATCGGTCTCAAAGACCAATTCACCCCAACGGTTGTATATTTTCCAGTCTAGAAAAACGATGCCCTCGCCTTCTAACACAATGACGTCATTGAGACCGTCATTGTTGGGGCTAAAAGCGGAGGGAACATCTGCCCAGAAAGAAGAAAGCACAAATATGTTTTCACAGACAGGCTCTGATAAACAGCCCAATGCCTCGGTTTCAATACTGACACAGATTTGGTAGTCACCAACAGTCTCGAAAGTATGGCTAAAACTCGATTCAGAGGAAGTAGTTCCATCGCTGATTTCCCAATAAATATTGGTGATTTCTCTGGTTTCATTGGTGGTGAAACTCAACTCAAAAGCTTCATTGGCATAAACTTCATTTTCTGAAATAATTACTTGTTGAATTTTTGGTAGAGAATCTACTATTATACTTAGAGTGGTGTCATTGGAATAAGTACAATTGGGATAGATACGGTTGACAGTAAGTTTTACCTCATACATTCCTGCTTGAGTATAGATATGAGCTACTTCTTTTCCTGTAGCTGTAGTACCATCGCCAAAGTCCCATTCGTAAGTATCGGCTTCTTCGCTCGAAAGCATTTGAACTGCCAAGGGAGCACAACCTGTGCCAACCGTTTCCAATTCAATGTTTAAGTTTTCTTGTTCGGCAGAAATGATTTGGGTAGCGGTATTGCTTAGGGTGCAGCCCGCATCAGGAAAGTTTTTGCTAACAGTTAATTGTACGGTATAAGTTCCAAGAGTATCGTAATAGTGGGTCATATTGGCATCGCCCATTTCAACGATTCCATCTCCCCAATCCCATTGATAAGTATCAAAGGTATCTGTTACACTAACCATTCCATACTGACATTCGTTGAGGGAAGCTTGAAAAGCAGAAGCATCTAGGGGAAGTGGGACATAGATGTCTTCACTTTTGGTGTTTTTATTACAAGTTAAACCATAAGAAGCTTCTAAAGTGATGGTATAATTCCCACCAGTGTTGTAGGTGAAACTTGGATTTTGCTCATCGGTTTGAGAGTTGGCTGCATCTCCAAAATTCCAATTGTATACTGGTGGTACAGGCAAACCAGCATCGAATAGTGTGGCATTGTTTAGAGTAATTGTATTGCTTTCACAGTCGATGGTGTAGGAAAAATTGGGGGTAGGAGCAGAGTAATTGCTAATTTCTACCTCATAGGGAATACTGACACAGCCAGTGCTGAGTGTTTCGGTTATGTAAAAAATGGCACTGCCTTCTTCTATCAAAAAGTTGGTGACATTGATGTTCAAACCTTCACCTATTTCATTACCCAATATGGGACCACTAGAGTCATACCATCGGTAGGTACTCATCGCTTCTGTTTCTAGCAAATTCAGTTCGACATCAGCTCCCTCACATACCAAAGGGGTTTCGAGATAGCCCGTAAAAGGGAATGTTTCAATGTTAAATTTATGGATTAGGTTAAGAGAATCATCCCCATCGGTTGAGATAACATTGCCGCACAAATCCAGTACACTTGGTGCATTGGGGGGAGAAATAACCTGTAGGGTATATTCTCCACTTGCAAAGAATGGTGGTTCAAACATCATTAAAAATGTTCGATCTCTGGTGACACCGTCTGTCCCAGGAATGAAGCCCAAGGAATCACAAACCAGTCCTTCTAGACTTAGGGTGGTATAGGCAAATCCGTTGGGACCGTACAAAAACACATCTTCTACTCCCAAGGAATCACATAGAATGTGTTCAGAGAATGAAATGTATACCAAGGTATCACTACATTCAACTGCTTCAACAGTATCAGCAGCAGCAGAAATTCCTTCAATACTAGGTGGAATGTCATCGAAAATATTGGCGGTTGAATTGCTTAGATTGATGGTGTAACCGTCTAAGTTATCTTCTTCAAAATTGCTGACATTGATGACATAGGTTTCGCCTTCTTCTACAGGAATAAGGTCATTTTTGTTAAATGGGGAGTTACTACCTGCCGAAGTTAATGGAGTGGCTCCTGTGGCTCCTGTCACCCCTGTAGTTTCAGAAAAATTACAACTTACTTCCAAGGTTTCATTGTCATAAATGTCAGAACAACTCTGATTGGTAATGTTGAAAACAGCCCAGTCATAATCCTCGTCTAAATCATTGGGAGTAATGGTAAAGTGTAGATCGCCTGATTCTGATACGGTGAAAATGTACCAAACATTGTTTTTTTCCCCTGAATTTAAGCAAGAATTGTCAGGATTGATTTCATCTTCTATAAATCCTTCGCCTACATAGGACTCATTTTGCACATACACTCCCTGACAAATGGGAATAGCATTGATACAATCCTGTTCTGGTTGTTGGGCAGACACAGTGATTGTACAACAAAATAATAGTGATATGACGCAAATAAGCCTTGACATAGGCAGTGATTACTAGCTTGTGTTCCTTCTTTAGTACTGACACATGCATTAGGGCTACACCCAAATATACATTTTTTTGCCTAGTTGTTGCTTTATTTACCTTTTGATTGGTTTTATACTAGAGTAATTCTTTTTAGAAAAAGGTGTCACTTTTGCAATAAGTATATAATCACCAAACAAAAGGTGATTTATAAAAGTGACACCTTTAAGTATAATATCATTTAATCCACAATGAATTTTTTTATTGTTTGTGCTTGACCAGATTGTATGCTCATATAATACATTCCTTTGGAATAATGGCTTACGTCTATACGATGATGTATGTCAGAGGTTTGCTGGGTATCTATCAATTTTCCAGTGCTGTTATAAATCAAAATAGATTGGGTTTGACTGTCAAGCAAATCCACAAAAAGAGTACCACTGGTAGGGGAGGGATAGACATTAATGTCTTCCTTGGCAATGGAGGTGTTGGCACTATAAATATCACAATCTATTTCCAAACACTCATTGCTATTGGTGAGGGAGGCTATATAGTCTAGATAGTTGATTTGCCCCCAAGTAGAATCTACCAAACCATATACTTGTCCATCATAAATTCTTAAATAGCCTTCATAATTGAATTGAATGGGACGGCGATAGTCGCCAAAGACATCCCAGTTGTTTTCTATGGAATCAATTTTTTGTGCCAAGCAGATAACAGAATCTCCTACTTCACCCAAATCAGAGACATTGGCAGGAAATGGACCATTGCATTCGACCGTTGTACCATCCCAAATGGTCACAATAGAGAGTTCTTCACAGCTACGAACTTTTTGAATGATTTCTAGTTGAATATTGTTGCTAGATTGATTGATGATCTTTCCCACAAAAACACTTTCTTGATTGTAATTGCAGATAGATTCGTGAAAGCCATAAAATACAGGGTCACAACAATAGGCTAGAATGCTAAAACTCAATAAGAAGATAGAGGTAATTATCTTTTTCATATACTTAGGGTTATACAATGGAAACGTATTATCTTCACGAAAGGCTGCTTTGAAAAAGTTAATGTTCAAACCATTGCTTGACTACTTCCAATGCAGGCTTGTCCTTGACAGTATAAGTCAAATCACAATGACCACCAATGCCAAACCAATCGTAAAAAAAGACACCTGACAAAGCGGTTTCTTTGAGCCAAGTTTGGGTAAAGGCTTCAAAGCAATCTTTTTGTTCTTCCAAGTCCAATTCTTCTGAAATGTAGTAATTCCAAGGATCTTTGTTGATGCCATTTTGTGAGGTATATCCCAGTTCCGAAAACATAATTGGAATGTCTCGCTCTTCGCTGATTTTAAAGATGTCCCCCTTGATGCACTCCCAAGCCTTCACCAAATCTTCTACACTTGGGTCTTTCTTACGGGTTAAGGAAAAATAACCTGTCATTCCCAGAATATCCAACCTTTGCCAAAAACGAATGTCTTCCAAAGCATCCCAATTGACAGAATAGGTAAGTGGTCCATCATAATATTTTTTTATGCGGTCAATTAGTTTATTCCAATGTTCCTCATCTTTTTCCAATGAGCAAAACTCAGAACCCACCGAAAACAAATCCACTTGATGCTTTGCTGCCAACTTTGCCAGTTTTTCCATCAAATTGCCATAACTGTCGTACCATTCCTCTTTGCTTTTGGGTTTGAGCTTGCCCCGCCATTCGCCATTCTTAGCATTTTCAATCAATACGATGGGAAACAACAAAACCTTAAAATCCAAGTCCTTTGCCTGTTGAATGGTTTGTTCTAATTGTTGCCAAAAAGGGTGTCCATCTTCAAAAAATTGGATTTGAGTAGAATGAATAAGGTCTTGATAAAACTTGACATTTAAGCTCAACCACTCTGCCTCTGGAGTTTCTATTTCTTTTAAAAGGGTGATGTAGTCGTAGGTATAATCTTTGGAATGTAGTCCCAGTGTCATTCCCCGCAAATCGCCATTTGCCAATAAATCGCTTTGAGCATTTGACTGTGCAGAAGCTGTCAAGCAGGCAACACAACACAATGCACCAAACCATCCAAGCCATTTATGTGCTATTGCCCACATTTATCAACGCAATCTGTCCATTGACTTCACCAATTTCTCATCCTTTCCAATGGCAAAAATGGCCAGTAGATTAAAAATGAAAAAGAATAAAGGAATCAATGCACCATAAAAAGGCTGAAAATCCCCATCGGTCAATTCGGTATAGACCCCAAAGCCAATCAAGCCCAAAATGAGTAAGAGGTTCAGTCTACCTACATTCATTTGCAAGATGCGATTTCTAAACAAGAAAATATCTGCCAAGCTAATCAGTGCCGACACGATTGTCAGTCCCAACAAAACCATATTGTTTTTTGCCAACAAATACACATCGTTGATTTCCAAGCTAGGTACAAATAAAAAGGCGACACACAAAAGAGCCGCTATAAATAAATATATGCTTTGTATTCTCTGAATCATAGCACAAAAATACGGATAAATTGAGGATTCAAAATTGAAAACTTAAGATTATTTTGAAGAGGAC
>JAHDIA010000126.1 GCA_020631035.1 Chitinophagales bacterium
TGAAAAGCAAACCAATTTCGCTAGCAATAGAGCAATGGGTGATACGCCCACTGCCTACCGCTCCTTCTTAAACGCGACCCCCGTCAATCCTGCTAGTTATACATCATTAACCCTTACTTCCTTTGAACTGGGTTTAAATGTAGATGCCCATCAAATAAACCAAGGAGGTGCGACAGGCAATACTTCTAATGTTGAAATTGCCTATCTCAATTTGGCATTTCCTATCAATAAAAACTGGGCTGCAGGTATAGGAGTCAATCCATACAGTTCCTTAAACTACAATGTTCGTTCAACAAGAAACGAAAATGAAGCACTTGGTCTAGAAAGCTTGGTTCACAAAGGAACAGGTGGTCTCAATCAATTTAGAGCGGGTCTAGCTTATGAATTTGGTGGTTTTTCTGCTGGTTTAAACTTTGGATACTTATTTGGTATTTCAACCAAAGAACTCATCAATGTATATGAAGATGTAGCAAGTGTTCCACTGGGTTCTGTTGGAGCATTTAGCATAGGCGACCCAGATCCTAGTCCAGCAGTACGTCGAACAGCTTCTTCCAATCAAAGTGGATTGAGTTGGGACATTGGCCTACAATACAGTGGCCAATTCAAAAGCAAAAATAATTTTACGATAGGAGCTAGAACCCATTTGGTCAATGGACTAAAATCCAAAGATTTTATAACTCTAGAACGTGGTATTTACCAAGTAGTTGACATTACTGACCAATTCAGCATTTTAGAAGCTGCTCCCTTGGTACAATCTGATACTGTACAAAACAAAGTGACTTATCCTGCTACTTATGGCTTGGGTTTTGCTTTACAAGATAGTACCCGCATACGCTGGGCATTGTTGGCTGATGTTTCTTGGACACCTTGGTCTACTTTTGCTTATGAAGGAATAGATCTAGGGGATGTATATCAAGATGCTTTCCGCATTGCTATAGGGGGGAATATCACTCCCAATCCCAATGCAATCACCAAGTATTGGAGGCGGGTAAATTACCGTTTTGGATTATACTTTGATACAGGGCATTTGAAGTTAAGAGACCGTCAAATTCCCTCTTATGGTGTTACCATAGGACTGGGTATGCCACTTACACTAAAGAGTTTCTCCAAATTAAACCTTTCCCTTGATCTAGGTCAAAAAGGGAGCACCCAAGAAAATCTGGTAAGTCAAAATTATATGAGGTTGACTGCTGGTTTTACCTTTAATAGCAAATGGTTCTTAAAAAGAAGATATGACTAAAATAGTCTAATCTGTATTGTAATAAATGTGTAACTTTTTGAACATTGATTCATTTTATTCTTTATACAAACACATTTAGTTTGTTACAAAACGGTAATTTTTGAATCTTAAAAACAGAAATACTTAAACTCTTAAAAATAAAACAATGATGCGGATTAAAAATCTCGGAATATTGTCGCTCATTTTAATCGTTTTACTAACTGCCTTTAATGTGGATTCCAACGCCCAAAAGGTTAGAAAGAAAACAGAGAAAAAAGAAAAAAAGAGCAAAGACAAAAAAAAGAAGAAAGACAAAGAAGAAGAAGCTGAAATGCCTGAAGAGGCTAAACCTTGGGCTAGCAGAACCAATGACTTTGGCTGCCTAGTTTATGGTGAAGATTCTGTCAAAGCACTTCAAAGTTTCTCTCTTTATAGAGAAGATTTCAAAAATGAAAACTACGAAGGCGCACTGACCAATTGGAATTATGTATACAACAACGCCCCTGGTTTACGTGAGCAAACCTACAAAGATGGGGAACAGATGTACAAAAAGTTCTTCAAAGAAGCCACAGATGAAGCCAAAAAGAAAGAGTACTTCGACAAATTGATGGAAATTTATGACAATCGTGCGATTTGTTGGGGAAAAAGTGCCTTGACCATTGGTAAAAAAGGCTTGCGTTATGCTGAGTACTACCCTGAAGAAAAAGAAAAAACATTTGACTTCTTAGGCAAAGCAGTCGAAAATGGTGGCAACGATGTGGATTATCCTGTCATCGCTCGCTATTTCAAAATGTTGGTAGACAAATACCAAGCGAAAGAAATTAGTATGGAAGATTTGGAAGAGTCTTATGGAAAAATCAAAGACATTTCTGAACACAACATTGCCAACAATGAAAAGAAATCAGCGAAATACCAATCTGTTATGGATAACTTGACCAATGCTTATGACAAACTCAACCAAGCTTCATCTGTAGCCATTAAGCCAGACATCAAAACTTGTGAGGAAGCCAAGGCTCACTATGGTACCAAGTACAAAGAAAATCCAACAGACCCCACTGCTATCAGAAACTTCTATGCTTCACTTATCAAATTCCGTTGTACTGATGATCCCGAGTTCCTAGACGTTGCTCAAAAATACAATGAGATGGAACCTTCTTCTAGTAAGACCAAATTCATTGCTAAGTCTTATGCTAAAAAAGGAGATTTCACCAATGCAGTTACTTATTACAACAAAGCCATTGATATGGAAACCAACAATGCTAAAAAGGCTTCTTTGAAAATGGCTCTAGCCAATATGTACAACTACAAGATGAAAGATCGTGGCAAAGCCAAAAAAGCAGCTAGAGAAGCGGCAGAATTGCGTCCTGACTGGGGTGATCCTTGGATTTTGATTGGCAACATTACTGCCACTCAAGCAAGAGGTGCCTGTAGTGGATTTGATGCAAGAGCTGCCATCTGGGTATGTCTAGATATTTGGAGCAAAGCCAAAAGAGTTGACCCATCTTCTGCTGATAAAGCTCAAGATGTCATCAACAAATACGCTGGTTCTACTCCTGGTAAAAAAGAATGTTTCCAAAGAGGTTTGAGCAAAGGTTCGTCTTATACTGTTCCTTGTTTGGGAGCCTCAACCACTGTTAGATACTAAGTAAAACGAAATAAATAACTAGAGCCATTTGACTTGAAATTCCAGCCGCTTCGGCGGTTCGATCAACTTATTTACTCCATTTTACTAATGCTTAAAATTGGTTAAGCTAAAAGATAAAGCACAACGTTTTGTCTGCCCCACTCCGTTGGAAAAGTAGATAAAGACAATGCTAAAAAAGACACAGGCTTTATCGGTCTGTGTCTTTTTTGTATAATCACTATATAATCACCAAATTGAAAGAATATTTCAAAGCGTTCTACGAAAGCAAATGAATGTACTAAACTAGCCCCGATAGAAGTGGAAAGCCCACAGCGGGGCTTCGGCAAGCTCAGCCACCTTTGGGCGTACTCTTTCTATACTATAACCGCTTGGTAAGTCTGACGAACCAAGCGAGGACTTGGAATGAATAGCGGGCAAACAAGTAGCGACGAAGCCGAAAACATTTGCTCCAATAAAAACTATTTGACATTCATATTCTACTAACTATCCAAAGCTGTTCTAAAATTTATACGGTATGCAAAACAACATAAGAAATTTATCATTGCTGCTCATTGTTTGTTTGGCGAGCCTGACTGTTTTCAACAGTTGTCGTACTCAAAAGAAAGCCACAAGCAATACCAAACAAGAAACCACCACCGATAAAAATATGGGCGAAATGCCCGAAGATCCACCCAAAACCACCAACGAAAGAGGGTGCGAAATGTATGGGGGAGATGAGAAAAAAGCAAAAGTTGCCCTCTCACTTTATAGAGAGGACTTCAAAAGTGGCAATTACGAAAGTGCCCTACCCAATTGGGAGTATGTCTTTACCAAAGCTCCAGGCTTGAGGGAGCAAACTTTTAAGGATGGAGATGTGATGTTCAAAAAAATGTTGGACGAAGCAAGCACACCTGCCAAGAAAAAAGAAATATTTGACCAACTAATGGCGATCTATGACCAAAGAGCCATCTGTTGGGGCAAAAGTGCTTTCTTATCAGGTAAAAAAGCTTATGCTTACTACAAATATTATCCTGAAGAGGAAGATGTGATTTTTGACTTTGCCGAGAAATCAGTTCTAAATGGCGGCAATGAAACCCCTGCCAGTCAATTGCAAATGTATTTCCGTTATTTGCTCAAAAGACTCAAAGACCAAAAAATCAACAAAGATGAGTTAACAGAATCTTTTGAGGTCATTGATGGCATCATCCAACACAATTTGGCAAATGGGGATACAAAAACCATAGCCGACTATGAAAAGGCACAAGAGGAAATTCAACCAGCCTATGAAAACTTAATAGGTATTATGACAACCTCTAAAGTGACCATTGCCAGTTGCAGCGATGCCAAGGGCCACTTTTTGCCCAAATATGAAGCAGACAAAAACAATCTAGACAACATCAAAGGTTTGTTTGGCTATATGCTCAAATACAAATGTTATGATGATCCTGTATTTTTGGAGGTTACCCAAAAATACAATGAATTAGAACCCAAAGCGTCTCGCCTCAAAATTCAGGGAAATATTTACCGTAAAAAAGGCGATGTATCCAATGCGCTCAAATACTATCAATTGTCTTTTGAGCAAGAAACCGACAACATCAAAAAGGCAAAGCTCAAGATGTTGATGGCAAATATGGCGGCTTATGAACAAGCCAATAAGGATTTCCCAACTGCTCGTGAGCACGCACTCGAAGCGGCTCAACTCAATCCCAACTGGGGCAAACCTTACATTCTCATTGGACGAATGTATGCGGGTAGTGGCAAGTTGTGTGGACCAGGAACAGGCTTTGAAAGTCAAAAGGTTTTGTGGCCTGCCATGGATATGTGGAACAAGGCAAAACAAGTTGACCCTGCTTCTGCCGATGAAGCGCAAAAGTACATCAATCAATACTACCAATACTTGCCCGAAAAGAAAGACCTTTTCCAAAGAGGCATCAGTGTTGGGCAAGCTTATTCTATAAAATGTTGGATTGGTGGGACTTCTAAAGCCAGAGTAAAATGATGCGCTTTTTGAAAGAAAGAATTGGCAAAAAACGAAGTTTGTATAACTACCGAGTAGCCTCATTAGGGCTACTTGGTATGTTTTTTTCTTTATTTACGCTCTCATCTTGTGAGAACGAATTGACCTCTTTGCCCAGCCACATCAAAGACTTCAACACTCAGGTCGAAACAGCAAAAGACGTCATTACTTACTACAGTGACAAGGGTGAGGTCAAGGTCAAGGTTGCTGCTCCCCGATTGGTTCGTCAAAAAAACCGAAAAGAACCGATTACTGAATTTCCAGATGGTTTGGAGGTAACCTTTTTCAATAGCAAACACAAGGTTACCAGCCATTTGGTGGCTGACTATGCCATTCGCAACGAAAAAGAAGGGACTGTCACCATTCAAAAAAACGTCAAGGTTGAAACCATCAAAAAAGAAACCATTGAAACCGATGAATTAATCTGGAACGAAAAAGAACAAAAAATCACCTCTGACAAACTCACCAAAATCATCACCGCCAATGAGGAGATCGAGTGTATGGGTTTTACCGCCAATCACGACTTTAGCGAATACGAAACGGGCAAACTCAAAGGACGGAAGAAAATTAGTAAGAAAACGTTTAAGTAAAATGCCCTTTGGGCAGTCTTTCGGTCAATGGTCCATAGTCGATAGCTAAAAAAATTTCAAGACACAATCTAAAAACTGTAGGAAATGGACTATTTTTTTTATTGGGCATCGTTCGTGGCTTTGAGGCTACGGAAGGTCTGGTTAGCCAGCGCGTGTTTTTCCCTTCGTACAAGCGTTTGTCCGCCCGCTCATCCGACGCTGCCAATTGTCAAAAATTGCAAAAATTAATTTTTTGTGAACCAAAACTAGCTATTTTACCATTTATATAAGTATACCAACAAATATCATAAAACATATGAGCAAAAGAAACACCTTCTTTGATTTTATCAGAAAAAGAGTAGAGGATGAAATCAAAAATAATATCGAAAACTTTGAGGATTATGAGAGACTTGGCAAAAAGATAGCCGACTCTATTAAACAGAAAAAGGCGCAGTGGGAAGAACAAAAGGCAGAATGGGAAGCCAAGAAAAAAACTGATTGGGAAGCCAAGCAAAAAGTCCAAAAAGACAAGGAAAAGGCAAAAGAAGAAAGCCCTATAGAGGAAGTTGAATTTGAGGATGTTGCTCCTTCTTCAAATAGCAAACAGCCTAAAACAGAGGCGACCATTGAAATCAAAGTCACCACCAAAGACGAAGAAAAAACTGCCAAAAAAACAAGCCAAAAAGAGGCGGACAAAAAACCTAAAGCTAAAAAGAAGAAAAAATCGAACAAAATCGAAAAGGGAAGTGAGGAGTATGCAAAAGTAAAAGCTGAATTGGAAACCGAGTTTGAGTTGTTGCAAGCCCGCCATAGAATCACCCAAGAAGAATTGGCAAAGGCTCACAAGAAAATCCAAAAGCAGTTTGCCAAAAAAATGAAGAAAAAGTTGAAAAAATTATGTTAGTAACAACCACCAATTCCATAGATGGAAAAGAAATCAGACAATATTTTGGTCTGGTAACAGGTGAAGCCATCATTGGAGCCAATATTGTTAAAGATTTATTTGCAGCCGTTACCGATGTTGTAGGCGGACGTTCTGCCAAATATGAAAAAACTTTGCGAGAAGCCAAAGACATTGCTGTAAAAGAAATGATGCAAAGAGCTGAGGAAATGGGTGCCAATGCCGTCATAGGTGTAGACTTGGACTACGAAACACTCGGCAAAGCTTCGAGTATGTTGATGGTGACTGCCAGCGGTACAGCCGTATTGGTTGGTCAGTAATTAACTCAACGAATCAGTACCACATTGCCTTGATAAATATATTGACGTTCTTCTCCAAAGTCATTGATTAAGCGTACTTGCATTGTCCAAATGTATGCACCAATGGCTTGGGGATTTTTTTTATAAGTTCCATCCCAACTTTCTGTCCAATCACTTGCTTGGAAAACCCGCTGTCCCCAACGATTAAATATTTGTAAATCGTAGTCCAAAACAGGACATAAAATGTTTGCTCCAAAGACATCATTTTTTCCATCTTGATTGGGGCTAAAAGCAGTTGGAATCCAAAACTGTGAGCAAGCTTCTGAACATTCGACCAATTCCACGTTGATTTCTTCGCTTGTTTGTACACAACCATTGTCGATTTGTACCGTATAATTTCCATCCTCATTGATTGGAAAAATTGCCTCAGTACTTCCATCATTCCACAAATACGTACCATTGAGTACTGTCACATCCAATCCAAATGGAACAGATTCACAAATGCTGGTATCTGCACCCAAGACCACATCAATTTGATTGGGGCTAAACAAGACCTCCACACTATCTCGTGTCACACAATTTCCTGTCGACTGAATCCAATAAGTCCCGATTTGATTGACAGTCAATGTAGGAATTTTGGCACCATTTTGCCATTCAATGTCTACCCCATTATTCGCTACGTTCAATACAATAGTATCTCCTTCACAGTTCCGCTGGTCTTCCCCCAAGTCTAGCAACGGAAATGTATCTACCATTACTGCTAGGCTATCCCTAAATACCTGACAAAATTCGTCTATGGCAGCAACTGAATAAATACCCGACTCACCCTGATTGATGTTTTCTAGATTGAATTGACTGGTATCACTTAAACGAATGTTGGGAGTATGCCAATTGTAGGTAAAATTGTCTCCTAGAGAAAAAGACAATGCTAGGTCATCGCCTTCACACAAATTGCCACTGCCTGTGATGTCAATGGGCGCATCCAACTCTATTAATGTTTTGACCAAGACTCTTGTGGAATCGTCAAAAGCAAAGGTCGTGGGGTCATCGGTGCTGACAACATTGGGTAAATTTAAATTGGTCGGAAAACCCAAAAGCTCACATTGATTTGCCAATACTCGCTCACTTTGAATGCTTTGATTGACAACGGCTGTTAAGCTAAATGCTGTTTCACCTGGTTCCAGCGTCATATTGTTGATGGTCAAACTAGCATGTCCCAATCCTGTTCCTGGGGCAATGCTACCATTGGGCAAATTTTCGTATTCGGTAATGGTCAACAAAGGATTTAATGTTTCTTCAAAAATCAAATTGTTAAAAGTGGTATTGGTGTTATTGACGATCTCAAAACGGTAGCTTAGACTGGTTTCTGAGCAAATGGTGTCAGGTGTAGCCGTTTTGTGCATTTTCACTCCATAGGGACAAGCACAGCCATCAATATTGATGTGTTCGGGACCTTGCCCAATGAGTGCCATTGAACCATCGTTTTTGTCAATTTTATATAAGTAGCTATTGAGTACATCCCCTTCCTGTTTGCCATAAGCATACAGAGTGCCAAAGGCATCAAAGAAGAGTGCGCCAGTTGCTTTGAGTTCGGTTTGGGCGGCACCAAAAGGTGTTACCTTTCCAGTATTGACGTCAATGCGTGCCATTTGTTTGCTGTTGCCTTCAAAGCCATAACAGATTTGTGTATGAGGGTCGAAAGCTATGTCCGAAAAAATGGGCTGCCCTCCACTTCCATCAGCAAAAGTTTTGAGCAACACTTGTTCAACACTGGGTGGATTGGTATTCAGGTTTATCTTGGCTATGTGGTTGGTTCCCACGCCTCCACTTATGTAATATTCTCCCGCTAAATTGATGTCACCTGCAACAAACTCCTCACCTACGGGTAAACCATCAAGCTTTACTTCAAAGCTGATGTTGCCTAAGGCATCTATTTTATATAAATTGTGCGCACTAGGATCAAGCCCATACATCAAATGATTGGTGATATTGTATGCCAAGGCATTGTAGATGACATTGTTGTTGGCTACTTGAGTGAAATAAATGCTTTGTTGGTCTACTTCTAAAACAGATAGTTGGGTAAAGGGAGCAGAAAGGTCTTTATTGCTTATGTAAAAGCGTCCATCACAATCAAAAGTTTGTTGCGCTTCTAAAACCAAACCTAACATACATAGTTGGCATAGCAATATAAAGTAAAAGGATTTCACGTTCCTCTTATATTTTGGGTGAATGCTTTTTGGTTATGATGACACTTTTTATAACGCCCTACTTGAGATCATATTTTACTTTTTGCGTTCAGTAGTAAATCGGACCAATTGTTCCAAACCAGTACGAGCATCGCTGGGTGGAAATTGATGTAAAATATCAAAGGCATCTTTTTGATACTTAAACATAGCTTCGGTAGCATACTCCATTCCTTTGCTTTGATGTACAAAGTCAATGACCTCTCTAACTGCCTTTTTGTCCAAGTTCTTGTTTTTGACCAAATAAATAATGTGGCGACGGTCTGACTTAGAGGCTTGATTGAGGGCATAAATCAGAGGTAAGGTCATTTTTTTCTCCTTGATGTCAATGCCTGTAGGTTTGCCAATATTGTCGGAACCATAATCAAACAAATCGTCTCGTATTTGAAAAGCAATGCCTACTTTTTCGCCAAACAACAATATTTGTTCTAAGCCTGCTTCATCGTCGGGGCGGGCCGAAGCATAGCCCACTCCACAAGCTGAAGCAATGAGGGTGGCTGTCTTTTGTCGAATGATTTCGTAATACACCGCCTCATCTATGTCCAATTTTCGGGCTTTTTCTATTTGTAACAACTCTCCTTCGCTCATTTCTTTGACAGCATTGGAGACAATGTGTAACAATTGGTAGTCTTTGTTTTCAAGTGAGAGCAACAAGCCCTTAGATAAGAGATAATCTCCTACCAAGACGGCTATTTTGTTTTTCCACAAGGCATTGACCGAAAAGAAGCCCCGCCTTTTGTTGGAATCATCTACTACATCATCGTGTACAAGGGTTGCGGTGTGTAACAACTCAATCAAAGCTGCTCCTCTATAGGTCGCTTCTCCTACCTTTCCATTGACCTTTGCAGAAAAGAAAACAAACATAGGACGCATTTGCTTGCCTTTGTGCTGAACAATGTAATACATAACTTTGTCTAGCAAAGGTGCCTTGCTTCGCATAGATTCCCGAAACCTTTTTTCAAAGATGTTTAACTCCGCATCTATTGGCTTTTTTATTTGCTTTAGGTTTAGAGCCATCCCCTTGTTTTTCTTAGCGTCATTGTATTGAAACTGATCTGATAATCTTGACATATTGGGCTTGTTTAATAGTGTATACTATCTATAAAACAACTCCAATGGTCAAATAGATTTGCAAAGGTACAGGAATTTGATAAAAATCGGTTTTTCTACTTTTTTTGAATACACATAATGCCATCTCGCAAGGGCAAGAGTACATTTTCTACTCTTGTATCTGCTTGTACAAAGTCATTAAACTCTTGTAAGGCTGCTGTGTCTTCGTCATCTGCTTTTTCGGTTACTTTTCCATGCCAAAGGGCATTGTCTCCCAAAATAAATCCACCTGTTCGTACCTTGTCTATTACCATTTTGTAATAATTGAGGTAGTTTACCTTGTCGGCATCTATAAACACCAAGTCAAATTCGATGTCTAGGGGCGGAATGATTTCCAAAGCATTGCCTATCATAAATTCAATTTTGTTTTCCATTCCTGACTCGGCAAAATACTTTCGAGCAACATGGGCTATCTCCTCATTTATGTCAATGGTATATATTTTTCCATCTTCGGCTAGTCCTTCCGCAAAACACAAGGCTGAATATCCTGTAAAGGTTCCAATTTCCAATACATTTTTTGGGCGTATCATAGCCGAAACCATTTTGAGAAAACGTCCCTGCAAATGTCCACTCAACATAATGGGTTGCAATACTTTGAGGTGGGTTTCTCGATACAAATTGTATAAATATTCTGGCTGTTCAGTTGTGTGTTCTACTGCGTATTTTTCTATCTTTTCTTCTATGAAATTCATTGTATATTGATTTTATATTTCCAAATATTTATCCCTAATCACTTCTAAATGGTGCAATTCGTGTCCTGCAATGATGTACCCCAATGCCAAAACAGATATTGGCTTGTCACTGGCTGTTCCTAGTCTATCGTACACTTCGTCTGAAAAGTTTTTAAACAAATCAATGGTGGATTTTCTAAGGGTAAAGTATTCCATCATAATAGAATCGGGTGTTCTTTCACTGGCATTGGAGTAAGGAACGTAATCGTCTTGTTCAAATCCAGCAAGGGGCGTCCTATCGTTGCGGGCAATTCTTAAAGCTCGATATGCCATAATGCGCTCGGTGTCTATTAAGTGTAGCATTATTTCTTTGATGGTCCATTTTCCTGGCTCATAGGTATGCTCCCATTTATCTGCTGGGAGGTCTTTTAAAAATGAGGTGGTTCGTGGCAAACTCATTTTTAGTGTTGACAAAAAGTCATCGCCTTCGACTTGACTGATGTATGCTTCTTGGTATGGAACATATTCGTCTGTGGTGGGTCTTCTTTTTCTCATATTTGGTGTTTGTTTTTGGAATCTGTTTTTATGATGTAAAATTAGTACGGAATGTTGGGCTTTTCAAACGGTGGTGGGTTCCCGCTATCCGCTTTTGCATGGCAACCGCTTCTATCGGGCGTAGTATCGGTTCTTTTGGTGCTTCGTGGTGGGCGTTTTTCTTTACGCTGCATCCCTTGCTGTGTGTTTTGTGTTCCGTTTTGTGTTCCGTTTTGTGTTCCGTTTTGTGTTCCGTTTTGTGTTCCGTTTTGT
>JAHDIA010000842.1 GCA_020631035.1 Chitinophagales bacterium
GTTGCGTGCAACGTCTCTACAGAGTGCGGGGTAACCGCTACTATCAGGCGTATTATCGCAGCTTTAAGTCCTTCGTATTCAAGGTACATCCATCCGCTTCATCCTACATTATAAAAGGTGACACCTTTGACATTCACACCTTTAATAAACAAGAAATGCCCACCCAATGAATTGGGCAGGCATTCTAAATTTATTAAGTGAACACTCTTTGTCATACTTATGTAGAAGTACAAATATAGCCTACAAATGCAACAAACGCAATAGTTGAAAGCTATTCTTTGAGAATTTCTCTAATTTTAACTTTTTCCCCATCGTACAATCGGAGGTAATACAATCCCGTTCGCCTGTCTTGCAAATCAATCATTCTTTGCATTTTTTGGGTTTCATTGTAAAAGTGTTCTTCATATACTTTCTGCCCAAGTGCGTTGAATACTTCCAGGCTTAAATGACGTTGTTCATAGCCGTGTAATTCGACCACAAATTTGCCTTCTGTTGGATTGGGATAGGTTCTAAACAACCTATAAGGCAAGGTTTGAATCGCAGTCATTGTATCCATATTCATCGTATCCATATTCATCGTATCCATATTCATTGTATCCATATTCATCGTATCAACCTCCATTGTGTCAACCATCATTGTGTCAGATGGCATGGTATCTATAGGAGTTACAATGGTATCAACCACTATACAAGTAGCATTGATGGTAAACAGGCTGTCCAATGCTTCAACTTCAGCAGGAGGACTACTATACTTGGCAAAATCGTGTCTGATATAATTTCCAAAGTCGCTATTGACAGAATGCAATACCGTTGACTCATCTCCACTCAAGATACGCAAATACCCACTGCCTTGGTTGACGCTGCTGTATTGTGGAGTATAGACCCAAAAATACAAGCCGCTTCCTCCAGAATCCAAAAACTCTAGCGAATAACACCCATCCCCTACCAATTCTATCTCATCATTATAGGTTGTATTGTCTCCCAATGATCCCTGCGCTCTTTCCAATACGACCTCTCCTGTATGGTCTGTAATTGTATAACTATTTTCTTGCTCAAAATTATTGGTTTTAAAATTCAAGATCAAGTTTTGATCATATACATCTGAACGAGTAAATGTTGATTTATAAGTATTGTTTTTACAATAAGCATCTTCTCCACCATTGGGATTGCTGACTGTCACAAAAAAGCTCCCTGTTTCCCCTTCACCATGGAAGAAATAAGGGTCATCTACAGGCAATACTACCTCTTCTGTTTCTAGGAAGTCCAAATCGCCTTCCCAAGTATAAGTCGCTTTTCCTCCACCTTCAACTTGGTACAAGAACTCAACACTCTCCAATGTTTCAGAACCAGTATTTTGAATGACCACAATTGGATTTTTACAGATGGGATTATCTCTACTGTATTCTACCCTATCCGATGGTCTTTGTACTTCTAATATTGCCACATCTCTTTCAAAATTGGGTACGCCATAGGTCACCAATTGTACCGATGGGCGGTAATCGGCAGCAGACATATCCGCCACTGCATTGATGCCATAATCAATTTCGGCTGTACCACCTGCCTCCACATATTCTGTAATGTCAAACTCTTGTACATCAGTTGCCATACCAGGACACCAACCTGCTCTATCAAATATCCACGTTCCTCCCTGGGGATAAACAGGATTGGATGCACATTCTTTCCAACCTGTCCAAGTAAATTCTTTGTCATCTCCATCTATATTGATGTAATGTAAACGCGCTACAAACTCTCCATTTTGTCCATGTCCCGTTTGAGCAGCACGTACTTTAAATACCTCGCCTTCTTCTGAAAAGGCTAC
>JAHDIA010000127.1:0-8875 GCA_020631035.1 Chitinophagales bacterium
GACATCTACAACTTGCAGCGGAAGCGGTGGGTCGACATTTCGGCCCCCCCCCCCACGAAGCCCTCAACATTCCGTTCAAAAAATAGAGAAATAGAGAATTAATGATTCAAAATTGAAGATTACATAGTGGTATGCAATAATAGGCAAATGGTATGCAGGGTGGTATACAATGGCACGCAAAATTAGCTAATTTTCAAGCTGCTTCAGCAGTTGAATTTTGAATTTTCAATCTTAAATTTTCAATCTTAAGTCTTGATTTTTCAATTCCAAGCTCAACTATTTACACTTTTCTACGTATTTTCAGTAACAAAATCGCTTAACACTGTCTTAACATAACTATGAAAGAAGTAAGCATAGAAAGTTCTGCTGTCATTTATGACAGTTATGAAAGTTTTGACGAAGATACTCTCCAACTATTTGAAGCAGCTCACCAAGCTTGTAAACGAGCATATGCTCCTTATTCCAAATTTTTTGTAGGAGCATCAGTAAGATTGGCCAATGGTCAAATTGTTAGTGGGAACAACCAAGAAAATGCCGTATATCCCTGTGGATTGTGTGCCGAAAGGGTTGCTTTGTTTCAAGCTTCCTCGCTTTATCCAGATGTAGCAGTCAAAGCCATTGCAGTGACCATTGATTACGAAAGAGTAGCTGTAGAAGACATTGCCTTTCCTTGTGGCAGTTGCAGACAAGTCATTATGGAATATGAGCAAAAATTCCCCAACTCCATCGACCTATATATGCTGGGAAAAAATGAACAAGTGGTGTATTTGGAAAGTGTCAAACAATTATTGCCCTTTGCTTTTACAGGGGATTTGTTGAAGTAAACATCTCCGTTCTTTTACAACAAACGGTAGACCCTAGCCTCATAGGGACGCAAACTCAATTCTGGTCCTTTTTCTTCTTCCCTGTCGGTGTAATTGCACAAGAGCAAGGAACGATAGTAAAAACGATAAGGCACTTCCAACACATACAATGTTGGCTTACGAGAAAAATTGAGTACTACCAAAACCGAATCGTCTCCCAATTTGCGTTTGTAGGCAAAAACCGTTTCGTGATAAGGATCAATGTCTACATAATCCCCATAAACAAAAGTGGGATTGACTTTGCGCAAACGGACAGCCTTTTTGTAGTAGTTGAGTATGGAGTTGGCATCTTTTTGTTCGTCTTTTACATTGATGTATTCATAATTGGCATTGACGCTCATCCAGCTTTCTTTGTCAGAGAATCCCGCATTGGCTTCATCACTCCATTGAAAAGGTGTTCGGGCATTGTCCCGTCCATTGGTATAGACTGCCTTTAAGAAGGCGGACTCTGTTACATTGTATTTTTTGAGTTTTTCGTAAGCATTTTTAACCCAAACATCTTTGTAATCATCTACTGAATTGAAGCGTATATTGCTCATCCCAATTTCGTCTCCTTGGTATAAAAAGGGTGTTCCCCACTGAGTCAACAGAAAAGTTGCCAACATTTTGGCAGAGGCTTGTCGGTGTGTTCCTTCATCACCAAAACGGGAAAGCATACGCGGAAAATCGTGATTGCCCAACATAATAGCATTCCAAGCATTGTGTTCACTCAAGCGATTCCACTTATTGACAATGTGTTTGAACTCCAATAAATTCCACATCCGCACTCCATAAAAATCATTTTTGGGTCGGTCTATTTCCAACAAATCAAAAGGATAGACCATTTGTAACTCCTTTCGCTCATCTGACACATATTTAGGGGCATTTTTTAAGTCGATGCCCAAACCTTCTCCAACCATCATCACATCATACTCTTTTAAAAGTTCTTGATGCATTTCCTGAAGGTATTGATGTACTTGAGGACCATTGGCGTAGTAAGTTGCCAAGTGTCGATTGTCAATGAGATGATTGGGTAAATCCAGGTTTTTGGAAATAAAGGAAACGCCATCTAACCTAAATCCTGCAATGCCTTTGTCGAGCCAAAAACGCATAATACGGTATATTTCTTGACGGACTTGAGGATTTTCCCAATTCAAATCAACTTGGGTTTTGGAAAAAAGGTGGAGATAATAATCATCTGATCCATCTAGCTTGGTCCAAGCATTCCCCACAAAAAAAGATTGCCAATTGTTGGGAGGCTTTCCATTTTCACCTCTTTTCCAATGATAATAGTTGCGATAAGGGCTATTGGGATTTTGTTGAGCCGCCTGAAACCACACATGACGAGTAGAGGTATGATTGATGGGTAAGTCCAAAATGATTTTCAAACCTTTTTTTCGGGCTGTTTCGACCAAAGCTTCAAAATCTTCTAGGGTTCCAAAATCGGGATGAATGGTTCTATAATCTCGAATGTCGTATCCTATATTGTCATTGGGCGAATCAAAAATAGAACAGAGACAAAGCACATTGGCTCCCACACTGGCAATGTAGTCCAACTTGGCAAGAATACCAGAAAAATCTCCTATACCATCCCCATTGCTGTCTTTAAAACTTCGGGGGTATATTTGGTATACCACACACTCCTTCCACCATTTTTTATAGCTTTGTTGATTGCTAACTTGTTCCTGCAATTCTTGGATACTAACTTGGTCTTTCATAGGGGCAATCTCTTTACTTTTGTTTTTGGATACTGACACTTATTTTTACGAATTGTAAAGAAAAAGAGTTTTCCCTTTTATTAATACAAATAATAGACCAAAACAAAAAAGCATTCTACAAAAAATACTTTTTTTGCAGAATGCTCCAAAATTGTTCTCATACATATTTTGTATGTTTCTTAGATGAAAATGGGAGCAAAACGGTTGCATATTGACGTATAAGGGATTTTAAGTCGATTTTTTTACAAATCATTGTAAACTTAGGCTTGGCTTTCCTAATTTCGCACCAAATAAAAAATTGATACATGTCAGTATTAGTCAACAAAAATTCTAAAGTAGTTGTTCAGGGTATTACAGGTTCAGAAGGAACCTTTCATGCTGGACAAATGATTGAATATGGAACCAATGTAGTTGCAGGCGTTACGCCTGGTAAAGGGGGCAAAACACACCTTGACAAACCTGTATACAATACAGTCCAAGAAGCTGTAAAAGAGCAAGGTGCTGATGTATCCATCATTTTTGTTCCACCACCATTTGCAGCCGATGCCATTATGGAAGCGGCTGACGCAGGAATTGCGGTAATCATCTGCATTACCGAAGGCATTCCTGTTCAAGATATGGTTAAGGTAAAATCGTATCTTGAAGGCAAAGATTGTAGATTGATAGGGCCCAACTGCCCTGGAATCATAACTCCAGGAGAAGCCAAAATTGGCATTATGCCAGGCTTCATTCACAATCCTGGAAAAATAGGGATTGTTTCTCGTTCAGGCACCCTTACTTATGAAGCAGTAGATCAAGTAACCAAAGCAGGCTTGGGTCAGTCCACTTGTATTGGTATTGGAGGCGATCCTATTGTAGGGACAACCACCAAAGATGCGGTTCAGTTGTTTATGGAAGACGAAGACACTGTAGGCATCATCTTGATTGGTGAGATTGGCGGTACAATGGAAGCAGAGGCTGCCCATTGGATCAAAGAGCATGGAACCAAACCAGTGGTTGGGTTTATTGCTGGCCAAACAGCTCCTCCTGGTAGACGTATGGGGCACGCTGGTGCCATTGTGGGAGGTAAAGAGGATACTGCCGCTGCTAAAATGCAAATCATGCGTGATTGTGGCATTTATGTGGTCGAGTCTCCTGCTTTCATCGGTCAAACGATGTTGGAGGCTATAGAAAAAGAAGGAGTTACTGCCTAGAACTATGCATGCCAGCCCTCTGCCCTAACAGGGCTGGCATGTATTTTCCATATTTTTTTTGAAAAGGACTTAGGTTCTAAGCAACAGGATTGAGGGTAATGCTAAAAATCTTGTAAGAATTGACTTCTCGCCCGTAATAGAATTTGTCCAAAATATCGTATACATTTCGTCCTCTAAAATAAGAGGTGTGCAATTCTGTCTCTCCTACCTTTAACCATTGCAAAGTATATGAGTTCTCTTCCTTATAATGCTCCACTATATAGTCCCGCATTTTTTTCAAGGCTTCCAACTTATCCAAACCCTTGGCTTTGTGTAAAAGAAAAGCCTGTTCGTGTATGGGATTGACTGTCACCAAATCAAGCGAAGTGGTTTCAGCCCCATTGGAGTAATTGAACAAAATATTTTCTGTAGGCAAGCCCAAACATTCTACAATCTCTTTTTGTAGACGGGCAACTTCTATATTTATATCTGTTGTATTTGTCATACTGTTTTATTTTAATTTTCTCTGTAAAGGTGCTTTTCCTTTCTCTTATGTTCTTTTTTTATGTCCACCAGATTTGGCTACAAGAAGGCTCCTGCTGGTTAACTTTTTATGCTTTGTCTGTACCATACATTCATCCATCCCCCTACGCCAAACCTCAAAATTAACATTAAATTTATGTTACTAAGTAACGTTTGAATAATAAGTTGGACATCTCAGCAAAAATATTTTTCAATATACAAGGCAAAAAGCACACTGGGCTGGCATTCCAGTCCTAGCAGCGCTAAGGCGAGCATTTTTAACTGGTCCGACATTTCGGCAGTAGATTGGAAAATATTGAACTGGGCTGGCAATCCAGCTCAGTTGTTCCAATTATTTTTTAAATGTTACTAATCTATACTAACGGAAAAACCTTCGGCTTGTTCACGACTATTCTCGCTATTCTCATTCTCCGTATTGTTCTCCTCTTCGTTTTGTTCCATAAATCGTGGATGGTATTGTTCCAATGTTTTCCTAAGGTGCTTTGGATTGACATGCGAATAAATTTCGGTGGTCAAAATAGAACGGTGTCCCAACATTTCTTGTATCGCCCTTAGGTCTGCTCCTGCCTCATACAAATGCGTCGCAAAAGTATGCCGAAAAGTATGTGGACTCACATTTTTTTGAATATTCGCTTGTTGTACCAAATCCTTGATGATAAGAAAAACCATCACACGGGTCAAGACCTTTCCCCTTCTATTCAAGAACAAATGATCTTCGTAGTTTTTTTGTGCTTTTTGGGGAATGCGGTAATTTTCCAAATACAAATTCAAATGCTTAATCGCTGATTGATTGATGGGAACCAAACGTTCCCTATTCCCCTTCCCAATTACCCGAATAAATTCAATGTCTAAAAATAGATTGGATATTTTTAACTCAATCAATTCTGACACCCGCAATCCACAAGCGTACAATACTTCAATCATTGCTCGGTTTCTCTGTCCCTGAGGATGGCTCAAATCTATTTGACTCAAAATGTTTTCTACTTCTTCAAGGCTCAAATAAACAGGCAGCTTTTTGGGCAATTTGGGTGCATCTACATTGTCAGCAGGATTTTCAGCAATCATTTCTTCTAGAAGCATATACCTAAAAAAGCTCCGAATGGCGGAGACACACCGTGCCTGTGAACGCTCAATCAATCCCAATTCCGATAAATTATTGAGAAATGACCGTAGATCATCAGTGTTTAATTCTGTAGGACCCAATGGTTTCTCTTGAGCCAAAAAGAATTGTTCCAATTTAGCTAAGTCATTCTCATATGCTTTGATCGAGTTGTCTGATAAAGACCGCTCCAATGTCAAATATTCTGCAAATCCCTTAATACTTGATTTCCAATCCAAAATGTTGTTTTTCTATTGTTTATTTTTATTTTTATTCCAATCTAAAAAGCAAATCCTATGGATATGCTTCCTCTTGCCAACACCCCAGTATATCCAAAATCCCAAGGTTTGGTATCCTTGTAATAATCTTTTCGTTCTTCTGGCACATTGGAGTATCGTACTCCTCCACCAATTTGTGCTTCTATGATGCCTTGATTAAAAATGTAGAGTTTGGCACCAAAACCCAATCCACCTCCCAGACTTAAAATATCATCTATGGTTTCAAATTCGTCATTTTCCACTTTGACTTTTTCAAGCTGTGCATAAGGCCCTCCAAACAAATCTATTTGAGGATTGGCTTGGTCAAAGTAAAAACGGTATTGGAACTCTCCTTGTACTCCATTTCTATTAGAGCGTCTATTGGAGCTTAGAATGATTCCCACACTATACAACATTCCTTGCCTTCTATAATCTTCGGTGGTTTTGATGCGTTCGTAACCAATTTGGAAAGTAGAATAATAAAGCGGAATCAAGTACCAATACATTGCATTCTTGTAATCATTGGTATACAAATCCTGATGGTCATAAGGGTGATAACCATCGTCGTAATGGTCATCATGGTCAGTATGGTGGTGATGATCGTTTCTATGACGATCTCTGTCTCGATCCCTATCTCGGTCATACCGTTGAGCCATACTTATTTGACAGATAAATAATAGCAACAAAATGAGAAGTTTTTTCATTGATTAGCATTTTATGATTAGGAAATTTGACATTTTCTGACAGATTCTTCCTACTTAGTAACATTTAAATGTTACTTAACATAAATATAAGACTAAATTAGATTGCTTTTGTCTAATAATCAAGTATTATGGTATTATTGTTTTAAAAACGCTAACTTTAACCTATCAAACAAGAATACAAATCAATGAAACACATATACTTAAGCATTTTCATCTTGTTGTTTGCAGCCTGTCGCTCAGCGACCCCTAGCCTATCCGAAGAAGAACTCAATAAGTTCTGCATCAGTATAGAAGCGGCCTTAAACGACCGAAATGTGGAGTTTCTAGATGCTTTATATGACAAAACTTATTTGGTTGAATTGGTTACGGAAGGCATCAGCGCACCCGAATACTATAAAGAAGGTTTTGAAGAGGGATTTGACAAATATTACACTCCTGGCACCATTATGACAGCTTCCTTGGATGAATTTGCCTATGTCAAGTTTTTAAGAGTTAAACAAAAAGGCAAAAACCCCATTGGTTTGTTTAGAACAGTTACAGATGATGGTGTCAATTATATTGAGGTAATGCTTGGAAGTGACGAGGAAGGCGTTCCCATCATCAAAGACTTTTATTCATATAAAGAAGCCGAAATGTTCAGTCAAGGTATCAAACGGCTTTACCTCATCAATCTTGCCAATGAACAAGGCGATATCAATCACCCATTGGTTCAAGCATTGCCCACCATCAATCAAGCAGCCCAATTGGCCGATGCTGGTATGCCTGAAAGAGGCTTTGCGACCTTACAAAAACTACCCAAAGAAGTATTCAAACAAAAAATAGTCCTGTTGATGTTGTTGACAATGGGACAAGATGCTGGAGCTGACTCTATGTTGGTTGCCGAAAAAATATTTCAAAAGCACTATCCCGATGATCCTCTCTTGGAATTGAAAAAAATGGAATTTGGCTTTTTAAAACGTGACACTGCTAACATTGTTCGCTACATTGACGCACTCCATCAAAAAATTGGAGGTGATCCATATTTATCCATTCTAAAAGCGGCCATTCTTAAAAACAGAGGTGAAACAAGTGAAGCAGAAAGCTTACTTACTCAAGCTCTCAAAGCCGAACCCGAAAACGACGAAGGCTACTGGCTAATGATCGATTTATTAATCAAGGAAAAACGCTATCCTGAAGTCATCGAACTTTTTCAAACTTTTAAAGACAATTTGGAGGACAATCCTGCCGACTACATCATCAATGATGGTTATGACGATTTTTATGCCTCCCCTGAGTTTATTGCTTGGACAGACAAGCATCCCATCCAAACCCAAAAATTAGATTTTAATTTGGATAGTTTGATGCGTGCTTTGGATGCAGAAGGAAAAACACACCACCACGGTCCTGGAGGGCATGACCATCACGACCACCACGGTCATCATCATCATTGATTTGCTCCCTTCGGCAAGCTCAGGGAGCGGTTTTAAATTTACGGAATTAAAAATTTAGGGCACAAGCTTACACATTTGCTTGAAACTGCTAAAAACGGTAAATCCAAACTGTGCCAAATAACTGATAAAACCATCAGACACCCTTTCTTTGACCGTTCGTTCACTCTCAAACAATTGTTTGCACTGGAACAAGGCATCAGGATAATTGGATTCGTAGCAATGTTCAAATGCTGCTTGTTTATCCAACAAGCTAGTAGTATCTTCAAGACCAAAAGGATTGGCAGTAATTGAACGATACCCCACCCGATTATTTTCTACAATGACTTCTGCTTCTCCTGTACCATTGAGTATTGCAATATTTCCATTTTCTTTGCGCATCAAAATAAAATCTATGGCTTCATTGGCTACAAAATCATTTATAGCATTTCCGTTCTTTTGCATCAAGGCTTCTTTTTTGTAGAGTTCTTTTTGATCTAAGAAAGAAACTGTAGCAAAATAATTGCCAGAAAATAAACACCGACACATCTGGTCTAAATGACCACAAAGCAGGATATTCTAACACCCGATATTTGTGCTTTCTAAAAAAGTCTCCTACATCCAAATGACTGTGGGTTGAACTGAGTCCGTGATCGCTGCTCATCATAATGAGGTTGTTGGCATCTACCCTGTCTCTCCTACGCCTGATGGAAGTGGTACCTGCCTCCGAAATAGGCTTGTGGAACAGGGAGTTGTGTAGGCTGACAAAGGAAGACAAAGAACGACCTTGTGGAACAGCCTAGTGAGGTGGCAAGTACAAGCGTACAGCAGGGAGATGAGAACAGACGTGAGGGCTGAGCGTGCCGTTCATTTAAATTTAATGATTTGTTCAAATGAGGCAGCTGTGAAAGATGCCCATACATTGCAGCGCTTGAACGGAATGCTTTAGGCTTTGTTTGCATGTTGTGTCCCCGCTTTACACTGCTATGGTGGGCTTGGTTTGGGCAATATATTGACACTGTTACGAATGTGGAGATGCAAAATACTGTGTTTCTACAGAAATTGTCCACCATATTCGTTGCAATCGGGCGTATTTGGCATGTTTGGGTGCTGCGTTGGTTGGGTTTTGCGCCC
>JAHDIA010000127.1:8975-11405 GCA_020631035.1 Chitinophagales bacterium
TGCAATCGGGCGTATTTGGCATGTTTGGGTGCTGCGTTGGTTGGGTTTTGCGCCCGTTTTGTTTTGCGCCCGTTTCGTGGGGGCAGACACATAGGTCTGCCCGTACATTTTGTGGGGGCACATAAAGGATGCCTTGCGCCCGTTTCGTGGGGGCACCCATAAAGGATGCCCGTACATTATGGGGTATCGAATTTTATCATTTTTGCCATTAGTGTTTCGCCTCGTACTTGTATGCTTAGGATGTAGATTCCTCGTGGCAATTTGCTGATGTCTAAGAATTCGTTGTTTCTACCAATGTAGGCAGAACGTGGGTATCCGTGATCTATTTTACCATCAATTGAATACAATCTGATAGAGGCATCGAGGTTGACATTTGAATTGTAGGTGACACGTAAAGTATTTTCTGTAATATTGGGCAATGCTTGTAGATTACAGATGGTTTCATTTTCTGGGCATCCGACTTCTAGTACTTGCACAAATAAACTATCGGTTTGGACACATCCATTTTCATCTTGAATGCTTAGTTCGTACCAAGTATCTTCTTCTGGTCGGGCTTCGGGATTGGGGCAATCCATACAACTCAAACTAAAATCAAATGCCCAACTGTAATCAACGGCATTGTCTGGACCTTGTAAATTAACAGTCTCTCCTAGACTAATAATGGAGTCACCGACAATTTCAAAATCGGAAGCAGTTACACTTTCAACAGTCAATTGAACTAGTTCAGAACTACAAGTATCATTGTCTGTAATGAATGTTTGTGCATAATAAGTACCTGTATCGCTTGGAATAAAATCTAAGCCTTCGTAAATAGGCGTAGTGTTAAGCGAGTCGGCATACCAATACACACTTTCATTGTTGCCTAGGATATTTGTCAATTCAAAGTTTGCTTCGTTGTATGTATCATCACAGAATGTGATTGTATCTACCACAAACTCAGGTAGAAGCGGTTCTATACATTCTTCTTGAATACATTCTTCTACCATAATGTCCATAAATAAGCTTTGTGGCTCACAGGGTTCATTGCCCCCTACAATGTATTCGAAGGTATATATACCTGCTTGTTCCCCATCGAAACTAAAAACAGTTGGGAAAGTTGATTCTAAAAAGGCTCCAGATTCTGACGGTGCGTACCAAGCTCCATCGGTTGGTCCTGTCATAATTAAATCATCGAAATTGAGGCTTGCTCCTCCACTGTTGCATACAGTGGCTATTGGCATCAATTCGACTTCTTCATTTCCTATTAAGGTAATTCCAACAGTAGTGGTCATTCCTGAACATTCGCCTGAAGGCATTACTGTGTAATGGAAATTGTATTCTCCTATGGGTTGTTCTAGGGGATTGAAAGTTCCATTGCTGGCATCAAAAGGACTGCCAATGCTCAGGTTGTTGGGATCTTCCGTCCACAATCCCCCCAAATCTTCGTTGGCTAATATTTCATTAAGGTCAATCATTGCAGCCTCTTGGTTGCAACGGATTACATCAGATACGCTTTGGAATCCTGAATAAGGACCGTCGACCACTGTAACTATTTGCTCACTGCTTATACAGTCGGGCGCACTTGGTACATCTACTGTAAAGGTGATGGTATATTCGCCTGGATCTGCTCCACTACTAATGAGGATGCCATTTTCAATTTTGATAGAATCAGTTGCTCCTGGTGGTGCATCTGTCACACTCCAAGTGCCAGGTAAAGTATTGGGCGTTTCGAGTGTAGATAAGTCGAGACTATCTGTATTGTTACACATTACTCCATTGATTTGCAAGGTTTGACTGCTTATACAAGAGCAATCAATGGCAAATATTTCGATGGAAGTTGGACAGCCCTCTCCCGTAGGATTTAAATTTAGATTGTAGGAGTCCAGTGGTGTTCCATTGCCTAAAATGAGGGTTAAGGTGTCGGTATCAACAAAATTATCAGGGTTCCCATTTAGTATAGCTGATCCAGTTAAATCGTATTCATATCCTTGTGGAAATTCCATATACAATTTCACTTCAAATTCTGGAGAGAACTCATTGAGACAAACTGTAGAGGCTATGTTTATACTAGGAGCACCTAAGACATCAAAACTTGTCAAGGCACTTTCACAATTGCCATCAAGTGTTGATCCCAGATAAGTCCCTACGCCTACGACGGGTCCAAATGGGACTGTATCTCCAGGCACTGCTACATACCAAAGATCTCCCCCAGGTATTGTTGATAAATCGAAGCTACCATCGGTCCCAACACAAGCAGATGTTTGGGTAATAGAAGAAGGAGGAGATACAGAAACAGGCAATGGTGAGGCTGCGCTAGAACAATTGTTAATATCGTCTACTACTATCCCATAGTAATTGGTACTGGTGGTTGGTGATACAAACAATTCGGCTCCTGTTAGAGTATCAGTTAAGGCGGCATCTGCAAACCAAATACTGATTTCTGTATAAGTT
>JAHDIA010000128.1:0-7636 GCA_020631035.1 Chitinophagales bacterium
TTAACTTTCTTTTTATTTTTGCCTTTAGAGGCTGAAAAAATAGAATACAAAGCATACAATATAAGCCCTGCGAGATATAATAAACTTTCGGTGTCCATAATTCTTAATTTAGAATGACAAGCTATGAATTTAGAATGACGAATGACTTAGAGTCTGTTCTATGGGTCATGCTACATTTGTAAGCCTACATTTTTAATGTATCATTTATAATCTGTCATAAAATACTACATTTATTTGACAAATTTGATTCAATTAGGATTATTTTTTCACACAAAAAATAAGGAAAACGATCCATCCTAAGAAGGTAATTGCTGCTCCAACATACATTGGGTAGCTGTATTCAAGTTCGTTTCCGAAAGCTTGAACAGTCGCTACAATGATGATGGGACAAGCAGCAGCGGCAGATTGTACGGCTTGGTTGATGCCAATGACTTCGCCCTGAATATTATCGGCTGCTTTGTTGGAAACAATTGCCAATGTAGTAGGAAAACTGACGCCTTGACAAGCCAATAAAGCAAAGGTTGCTGCACAAAAATAGGCTATTTGGTTGGGGACCAATAGCAATAAATAGGTCAGCGCAAAAATTGGCAAAATCCAAATGAGCAATTTGGAGGGGCTAAACTTTTTGGATAAAATGGGTAATATCACACCTTGTGCAATGGCTATGCTCAATCCTACAAAAACAAACAACAACCCAATGCCTGATTTGGAAATATTGAACTCTACCCTTGCATAAAATTGATAGAGTTGTAGTAAAAAGTTGAAGGCAATGGTGATGAGGAATATCACCAAAAAGATATATCTAAAGGTAGGATTAATGAACGCCTTTGTAAAGTTTTGAATCCCTGTAAATACTGAAACTTTTTTTAAGCCCAAGTTTTGGTTGGTTTCTCTAAAAAAGACAGTCAAAAAGACCAAATTGATGAGGTACATTCCAATGCAAGCGTAAAAGGGCATTGTGTATCCAAAAGATGGATGCCAGTTGGGATCTGCAAGAATGCCGCCCAATCCTGCTCCAATGATGAAGCCCAAACCAAAAGCAATGCCTGTGAGTCCAAAATTTTTGGCTTTTTCTTCGGGCGTACTTACATCGGCTATGGCAGATTGTACCACTAGGAGTGAACCACCTGTGAGTCCACCTAAAACCCTTGCAAAAAGCATTAGACCATAATTGCTCCATATGATGCCTGCTAAAAAAATGCAATAGCAAAAGATGGCAGAGCAGTAATTGAAAAACAACAATTTTTTACGCCCAAATTTATCGGATAAGGCCCCAACTATTGGGGCACCAAATAGCGTTCCTATTGAGAACGATCCCATTAGTAAAAGGTATAAAAACTTGAGTCGTTGGGGATTGTATACATCAGAAAACAGGGCATTTTCTGTTTCAAACAAAAAGCCAAATACAGGAATGACCAGCCCAAAGGCGAGCATATCCAGAAAATTGGTCGCAAAAATGATGCTTAATGCTTTTTGGGAGGTTTGTTTGATGGTGTTTGGGTTCGTGATTTAGTGTTTGCCAATAATTGGCTTGTAAAAGTAGTAAGAATTTAAAACATTGGCTTACTTCCTTTGCCAAACTATGATTTTTCTTTCCAAATATTTAGTTGGGATTTGAGTTCTTCTGATTGCAAGCGTTCACCCAATCTGAAATCGACTACTTCTCGCCTCAAAGGATGAAACCAATAGGAGAGTTTGACTGTCAAGCCAAATCGGTCCGAGATGTCAAAACCACTGATGATAAAGCCTGCTTTTAGCTTTGGAACCAGAATGGCATTGTTTTGAACTGAATGAATGCTGTATATTTCTTCAAAGCCTTCGTTGTGTACGATCTTGAGGATTTCTTGTAGCAAT
The DNA here is from genome assembly GCA_020631035.1 of Chitinophagales bacterium. GTDB lineage: Bacteria > Bacteroidota > Bacteroidia > Chitinophagales > UBA2359 > JAHDGP01. Next base: position 1,855 of record JAHDIA010000128.1, read on the forward strand.
GATTTGTAGATTCCCTGTCCTTGAAATTGTGGGCGGATGCCCGAATTTGCCATATAAAATTTGTTGGGAATGATGCTGTCTTGTTGCCCAGAATGCCAGCCAATTACTTCGTCTTTGTGGTAGACTAGCAAATAGAGGCGATAAATGTCTTTGATTCTGTCAAATAGTGGGCTTTGCTTTGCTATTTCTTCTGGTGTATAGACTGAGTGGCTAGCAAATATGATACTGCTACTGAATACTTCTGCATTGTATTGTTTTCTGATTTCTTTGTGGGTTGCTCTATCGGTCAATTGGTAGCTGTAGTCTCCAAATAAGGGGATTTTGGGATTCATTTTTGTGTTTTGGGGATTTTGTTTGATTCAAAATTATCAATTCGTTTTGAATTGGTAGTACTTTTTTGGTTTTTTGCGTCTAGATTATTGTGGATTCCTTTTTGGGGATTGCTTGAGGGATGTGGAATTTCTTAGTGGAATGTGGAGACATCCCGATTTTCGGGATTGTCTGTACGGGCAAAGCTGCAAGGCTGGAAATTGCTAATTTATTTAATTTTTGAAAAGAGCGTTTAATTATGGCGAAGAATAATAGTAGAAATCAAGGTACGGGTTCGTTTGGTGGTGGTGGTACTGGTAATTTTGGTGGCGGCGGTGGTCGTGGTTTTGGTGGCGGTGGCGGTGGTAGAGGTTTTGGTGGCGGTGGTAATTTTGGTGGCGGTGGTCGCAATCCGATGGGTGGGCGTATGATGCGCTATATTATTATTGGGGCGATTGCTTTGATTGCAGCGGGCTATCAATATTTTCAGACAGGAGAGTTTAAAGTGAATCGTAGGGGGTACAATACCCACCAGCGAGGCAATAATCCTTCGCAAAATAACCAGAGAAATGACAGTCGTGGAAATATGAGCGATGCGCGTGTGTTGGCAGATTTGCAGGATAGCAAGTTGATTTATACCAAACACGCCAAGTGTCGAATGGATTGTCGCACCATTTCGGAGGCGGAGGTGCGCAAAATTTTGCAGACGGGCAAGGTCAATGAGCGTAAGAGTAAACCCAATGATTCTCCCTGTCCTACTTATGCCATTGAGGGCGATACCAATGATGGGCAAAATGTACGGATTGTCTTTGCGGATTGTGCCAATGTTACCAAGGTCATTACGACCATTGATTTGGATAAGAAGTATCAGTGTTATTGTGAGTAGATTGAAAATTCAAGATTTAAGATTCTACAATTTTAAATTTTCAATCTTGAATATTCTAATTATTGTGCAACGCCATTGACTTTGTGGCTGCGTTCACTCTGGTTAACCAACGCAGGTTTTGGGCTGCGTACCAAGTTTCATCTGCCCGCTCATCCGACGCTTCTTTTATCAATATGTTTGTATATTTTAAGCTGCTAATGTAGTTGAAATGTTTGTTTGATTTTTGGTAGAACGACTACTGATTGCTTGGCCTAGAATGGCTATGAACAATACAATTGCACCACCCAAGGCTGTCCATTGTAGCAATTCTATTTTATCCCAATGTCGAACGGCAATTGCCAGTAGTGCCCACACACCTACCCCAGCAAAGACCTTCATTTTTCGAGTAAATAAGACGAACAAATTGGCTAATACTGCCACAATGATCATCAGGGCTGCCCAATTGACTTCGGACCAGCCACCCGTCCAATTGATTTTGGCTAAGTAAGCCGAAACATTGGCGATGGTCGCAACGGTAATCCATCCTGTATACAATGAAATGGGTACCCAAGTCCAAAGGCGTATACCACTGCTTGTTGTTGTGTTTTGCATGCCCAATTTAAAGACGATGGCAAACAAAGAGATTAAAATGACCAGCATCGCCAATACCGAAAGTCCCGTCATTTCGTTAAGCCAAAACCACAACCAAGTGGCATTGCCCATATTGGCGATGATGAGCCAAGGTCCCATACGTTCAATGACTTTGCTTTGTGATTTGTTGGAGAAGGCAATCCATACTTGATAGATTCCCAAGACAAACAATGCTAAGAAAATGATGCCCCATATGGAAAAGGCGTATCCTGCGGGTGTAAACAAATTGGCATATTTATCACTAAGTGAGCCTACGGTATTGCCGTTGATTCCAGCAGTATTGACGTAGTAATTCCAATAGATGACACCTATGATGGAGGTGAAGTTGGCGATTGCTAGGACTTTTTTCATTTTGTAGCTCGCTTGATTGTAAAAATCTACTTATCACCAATAAGAACTCATAAGTCGCTAGATTGTTCGCTGTAGTGTATTTTTATTGTTTAAACTTTACTTTCTTTTTTACAAACTTTGCGTTTTGTGTTCGCCCCTCTTTGTCTACGATTTGTAGCAAATACAATCCTCTTGGGAGGTGGGCAATGTTGTAGGAATTTTTGGCTGTTGTTTCGAGTGGATATTCTTTGCCTTCTAGGTCGATTATTTGTATTTGGGCAATGTGTTTGTTGGTGTTTAAATTTAAGAAATCTTTGGTTGGATTGGGATACAGTTTAACTTCTGTGGCATTCTTTGATACCTCCGACAAACCTACATTGAGGATACAACTTTGGTTGTTTTCAAATTGGGTGTCGTATTGTTTGTTGGCAGCTAGGAGATAGAGACACAAACTATTCCATCCCTCAACTGAATATTTTTCTTCAGATATACTAACAGCACCATTGGGCGGAATCATTAAATCCTCAAAATATCTTGTATAAAAGAAACGAGAGCAACTTATGGGATTGACATAGTTATCAGACTGAACCAAACACGATTTGAGGGTATCATTGCTGTGATTGTAAATAGTATAATTAAAAATCACATCACAATACAATGATGAAATATAAGTCGTATCTCCATATGTTATGGTATCATTAAAATCGCATACTACATCAAAAGTTTGCAATTCAATTGAGAAATCTGGTGTTTCCATATCAATGTCCTCTATTGTTGAATAAACACCATTGATGTGGTAGTGATTGTTGTAAACAGACTCACTAAGTATCATTTGCCTTCCATAGACTGTGTTGTTAAATTCTCCCTTACAAAAATGTTCAAAATTTAAATATGGATGGTTTTCTGATGCCAATAAGCCATTTTCATTTTCTGAAGTATACCAATAAATATTGCTGATGCTATCTATGGAGTTGTTTAGTATTAACAAACTGTCTCCTTTAAAAGTAAAATCTCCAATTTGCTGACTCTCTTCAAGCATCCATTTTTCTTGTTCATTTAACTGTGAATCTAAAATGAATATTTCAGATTGACTTGTAATGTAAAGTAAATTATCATTCCACAAATACTTTTGAATATTTTGATTGGATGTTATGGTATAAGTATGCTCTATTTCAAACAAATCATTTAAGCTATATGCTTCCTTATTTGAAAAAGCATACAACACTCCATTGTGGTAATCAATAAATTTAAAATCATTGGGCTGCACAAATAAATTTACCAAGGCACCATCAAAATCTAAAAGACGAAAGGTATCTTGAGACAAACAAAGAATAAGTGAGTCTTCATAGATGGTAAGGCTTCGTTTTCATTCCCTTCAATTATCTTGATTGTTCCCAGAGAATCTTCGGTGTAAATATTTACAAACTCTAAGTAATAAGGGGTGACATCACTTAAGTTGTTTAGGTTTGCCATTCCAATCCATTGTTCTCCCTCCACATCAAATTGAGCATTAAAACAATTATTATCATAATCTGAATCTTCTTGGAAAATCACAACTTCTGTTCCTGTGTCTTTTGCCAATTCCACATCACCACAATTCCCCTTAATGTCCAGACGATAATCCACTCCATTTAGGTAAATCCAATCTTCTATGTAATAAGGTTCGTTTTGCTCTAAAATGGATTGCCCCTGAAGAAATAAAGACATTAATAAAAGCAGGGTACTGACTAATAATAAATTTTGTTTCATCGTTTTTTGTATTTTTAGCTAATTTCATCGTTTTTTATTTTTAAATCACTCCAAACGCACTGAATATTTTTTTGGCATTTTTGCTGAATATTTCAAGAGTAACTTTTTCTTTTCTTTGGGTTCGAGCTTTATTTTCCAAGTGACAATGCCTGTATCTTCATCCAATTTCCCACCCGACAGTTCCTCATGACTTACTTCGATTTCACTGTTTTTGGAGATGGGAATTTGGTCCTCTATCTTAATTTCTATGGCTTGTTTTTTGTTGTTTTGCACTACAATCTCCCAGGCTTTGCTGATGGTCTTTTTGGTGCCTAAAAACTGTTTTTTATTGTAGTCTTTGACTTTGGTACGCTCTAGTACAATGTTTTTGTCACGTCCCAATGAGATGTTTAAGGTATCACCTATGCCTTGTGTCTCTAGTATGGTTTTGCCCAAGAATTTCCCCTCAAAAAAGAGACTGGCTTCTCCTGCAAGTAAACTGTATTCATCCCAATTGGGTATCCCTGCAAACAAGAATGCATCTTTGTCCAATTTGGGAACACTGGCATACTCAAAATCTGCTGACAAGTCAAAGTGCTTGATGTCTATGGTGGTTAATTTCCCATTGGCAGGAATGCTGTATGGGCGTTCAATTTTGTATTCAAAAACAGTGGGTTTTTGGTCGAGTTCGTATTCGATTGTTTGACTGTATTCTGCGTTCTTAGACGATTTCACTTTTTTCTTTGAACGTCCACCTCTTTTTCCACTCATAACTACCACTTCATCTAATAGCATAGTGTTTCCACTCATACGTACATCTATTCGGTTACCTTGTATGGGAATGCTTTGTGTCTCATATCCAATATAACTCACCACTATTTCCTTTGCTCCAGCAGGTAAAGTCAAGTTAAACTGTCCATTAATATCTGTTGCTGTTCCTACAGTTGTTCCCTTTACCTGAATGCTTACTCCAATCAAGGGTTCGTTGTAATCGGCATCGTAAACTGTTCCCGAAATTTGCCCCGTATAAGCTCCTGACTGATTGGTACGGTTTTCATAATAGCCCCCGACATGCCCTCTACTTCTTCGGTAAGAGTTGAGTTGCAAAATGTAGGGGCTGAGTTCTGGCTTTACCCCTCCTTCAGTTGGGTCACCTGTAGACAGAGTCAAGTCAACGTTCTCCCAGTCTTCGTCGGTATTTTGGGTGATGTTGGCTTTGAACAACAAATCAATTGGATCGTCAATGTTTTTTACTCTAATGTCGTAAGTCGGATACCATCTTGCGCCTTGTACCAAATAGTCTATCTCAAATGTTCCTTTGCTTGCCGATTTGGAGTAAACCTTTACAATGGCTTGCATTCGGGTGTCTATCGTCTTTTTGTCTAAATCGTTGAGTTGTTGGTTGAGGATGGAAGTGCTTTCTTTTATCTTTTGTAATTCGTCATTGATGCGCACTCGTTCCGAAAATATTTCTTTGAGTCGGGTTTTGAAATAGTCATTGGCTCTGCTCAATTCTTCTACGCTTCCTGGTCGGTGGGGCGATATGATGTTTTCATTTTTTGCTAGAAATGCTTCTTCTTTTTGTAGAATGGTCAAGGCATCTTGGAATTCTTTTTGTTGCTTGCTCAATGCTTTCAATTGGTCCAATATTGCCTGTTTGTCTGTGTCCAATTGTTCGACTTCTTTTTCGGTGACGCTTTTTTCTTTTACCACTGACAATATGGTAAAATCGCCTTTGCCTAAGACTTGTAAGCTGTTGGTGTACAAAGCCGCTGACAATTTTTCAAAAATAAGGGTGCTTTCTCCTGCGGGTATGTTGACAGTAGCCGTCCGCTTGATTTGGGCAGTATTTAGGTAAACAGTCACCTCCTTGATTTTGGAAGGAACTTTGATTTCTTC
>JAHDIA010000128.1:7736-11398 GCA_020631035.1 Chitinophagales bacterium
CAATCAAGCAATCACAGAATCCACTAAACCTCAATTACAAAAACACTAAACCCCAATTACTCAATGAACCAATCACCCAATCACAAGAACCTCTAAGCCCCAATCAATCAACCAAGCAATCACTTCATCAATCAACCAAGATCTGAGCGGTGCGTATGGGGAAGGATGAAAGTGCTGGACAGACTAAGCATCCAAAGTTAACCAGACCGCCCCCACTTGCTCCCACACATGGTGGACATAAAAATACATCAAAAACCTCAATTCATTGATAATATTTATGCCATAAAAGTGTCAGATTTATAAATCACATACAGCATCTCTTATATTTTTTCCCACTACCACAAGGACAAGCTGCATTTTTAGCAACTCTTGGTTTATGAGAGATTGGTGATCGTGATTTACGTCGTTTTCTGGTTTTAGTTTTAGAAGCTGGGGTTGATAAAAAATGTACTATAGGAATTGGATTATCCTCCGCTCCAAGTTCTAAATGCCTTTTTTCTTCTGGAACTGCATCTAAATCTACTAAGCCCAAAATAGCATAATTAAAACTTTTATTTGCTTTTAAACCTAATGTAAGGGCTTTTTCAACCGTTTCTTTTTCAAATACAACGACAGGACAATTGTGACAAAAATGACTACCAGCAGCATTACTCATAAATTCTGCTTCATCAATCTCTGATTTCCCATAAAGCAACACAACGCATACTTCTTTCACCAATGGTTTTTGACAATCTGGACAATTGCCAATTTCGGCTTTTGTTTGAATGTATTTTTTTCTTGGAATATATAATTCTTGCATTTCTTTAATCTTAAAAATATATGATTTATCGAATAAAATTGAAAAATTCAAAACAAAGTCCCCTGTGTATTCTGCTGGATAAACTGGATTGGTTTTAATTCAATAGCCGCAGTCTTTTTAATTTGTTCTACAAAGTACTTCGTCATTTCTGGACAATGGAGTTCGTCAGGTTCATGGATAAAGAAGTAGAGTTTTTGTAGACCTTGCTCAATCCAACGGGCAATCAATTCAATCCATTGATCAATGCGTTTGTAGTCGGTGGGATGCAGATCGTTGCCTACAAAACGGACAAAGGCAGTGGTACTTGTCAATCGCTGATGAAGTACATCTCTCCTACCCGCTGTATCGGTAATGACGGCTGTGGTTTGGTGTTCTTCTAGGAGTTTAAACAGATAGTCTTTTGCTTTTTCGGTAGCAAACCATTGGGGATGTCGCAATTCAACCGCCAATTCCAAATCATCGGGTTTGGAGGCTAGGAACTCTTCAAGTAAACGGTATTTGTAGGCATCAAAACTGGGTGGGAGTTGTAGGAAGCTCATTCCCAAATTGTCCTCAAAACCCGCAATGGTTTCGTAGAAGCGTTCGAGCCAGTCGTGGCAATCTTTTAAGTGTTTACGATGTGTAATGACTTGATGAAACTTGGGGCAAAATCGAAAGTCTGGTCCAACTGAATTGCGCCATTTGGTGATGGTTTCTTTGGCAGGCAAACTATAGTGGGTACTACTAACTTCGACTGTATTGTAGCTTTGAGCATAGTGTTTGAGAAAGTCTTTGGCGGGTGTTTTGAGTGGATAAATTTTGCCCACCCAGTCCTTGTTACCCCAAGTGGGACAACCCAAATAGATTTGCAATGCTTGCCCATCTATTTGAGTTGCCTTTAGTACACTTGTGTTTTGTTGAGGTTCTGTTGGAAAATCAAAATTGACTTTGTCAAGTTCTGCTACTTTTCCGAATTTCATAATACATTGGATTAGAACAATTTCTTACTTCAAATCCTCACCTTTATTCATAATCCTCTCTTGTTGGCGAATGGATTCTTTGTGGATAGAATTGTATAAATCAACCATAAAATCTTCGGTCAATCCTTTGTCCAATCCCTTGTCTCTTCGTTGCTGAAAAATATTGTCCCAACGATCTTTTTGTAAAATGGTGATGTTGTTTTCCTTTTTACATTGACCAATTTGACGTGCCACATCCATACGTTCTGCTAAAACCTCAATGACTCTCTCGTCTATCCCATCTATAGAATCTCTGAGTTCTTCCAATCTGTCCAAAAAGACTTCATTGTCGGTGGTATTGTCTCTTAACAACAAGGCTTTTTTGATGGAAACCATCCGTTCAGGCGTAATTTGTTGGCGAGCGTCGCTCAAAGCTTTGTCAGGAGTGATGTGTGATTCAATCATCAAACCATTAAAATCCAAATCGAGTGCCTTTTGTGAAACGGGATGAATCATTTCTCTTTTGCCTGTAATGTGGCTCGGATCAACGATAATGGGCAATTCAGGAATTTGTCGCTTCAATTCAATCGGAATTTCCCAGTGGGGTTTGTTGCGGTATTTGCTCTTGCCATAGGTTGAGAATCCTCTGTGAATGGCTCCAATTTTGGTGATACCTGCTGCATTGAGTCTTTCAAAAGCTCCAATCCACAATGGTAAATCGGGATTGACTGGGTTTTTGACCAAAACAGGAATGTCAATGCCACGTAAGGCGTCGGCAATTTCTTGTACAGCAAAGGGATTGACCGTTGTACGGGCACCTACCCACAAAATGTCGATTTGCTCTCTCAATGCCTCATAAACATGTTTGGCATTGGCAACTTCTGTAGTTACAGGTACGCCTATGGCACGGCCCGCATTTTTGAGCCAGCGCAAACCCACACTTCCTACGCCCTCAAAACTGTTGGGACGGGTTCGGGGTTTCCAAATGCCTCCACGCAATACATCCAAGTTGGTTTCTTTAAGGCGTAGGGCTGTCTGCATCACTTGCTCTTCTGTTTCGACACTGCAAGGACCAGCAATCAAAATAGGACGTTCATTCTTGATGCCCCACTCGCTAACAGGTATTATTTCTAAACTCATATTGATTTCTTTTTTAAGGCTGCTTTTAAGCTTGGTTTTGTGTTGGAACCTGTCTGAAAACCTATTCTGAAGTTGAGACGGAAGTATTTTGGGTTAGGACAAGGCGCAAAAAACAGAGTTTAGCCATAGCTAAATGAGTATTTTTGTAACGCAGTACTAGCCCAAAAGACAAGGTCCTAGACCAGCAAGAGGTTTTTGGTCAGGTTCTTAAGCCAACGAAAATAAAATATGTATACGTAGACTTGCAAATATTAGAGCCTTTTTCTTTCATTTTTGTATAAAAACTTTACATTAAAAGAAAAAAACGATTCTATAAAACAAAAAACAGCTAGTGAATTGCTCCACTAGCTGTCAAAACAGCATTCACCCTTCGGTGATTCTTGTATATTTATATATATAATACACGTCTTCTTTGCCTCACATCTTCTACCAAAAAGACGATGGCTGATTAAAAGAGTTGGAATAAGGGTAATTTCAAGGGCTTATTTTTCTATTATTCCGTAGCATTTGTCAAACCAGCTTTGGGTAAATTCGGCAAAAGCAGCATAGTTCATATCTGCTTTTTGAAATATGCGTCCAAATCTGAACCACATCAGCAAGCGAGTCGCCTTGAACAAAACAATGTGTACTCTTTTGACAAACCAGTTAAACACTTTGCCTCTTTGAATAAAATGAACTTTTAAGGCAGTACTTTGAAAATGCAGGTGCTTGACCTCATCTCGTAAAATGCGTTTGCAAATTTCTTGTAATGTAGGGGAATTGGTTACTTGCAAGAGTGCCTTATA
>JAHDIA010000129.1:0-2898 GCA_020631035.1 Chitinophagales bacterium
AAGCAATGATCATCACTGTTCCCCAAGTAAAATCCAAAAATCCCCAAGAAATCAACTCGCTCACCTTATCGGCATCCGAAGAAATCCGAGAAATCAACCAACCTGTTTGGGATTTGTCATAAAACGAAAAGGACAATTTTTGTAGCTTTTCAAACATATCCCGACGCAACTCAAACAAGACTTTTTCTTGGATATTGCCCGCTGCATACACAAAACCGAACACTCCTAAAGACAAGAGTACACCCGTTATAAAAAACAGGCTACCATATTTGATAACTGGTGCATAATCAATTTCGAGTGGTGTTCCATTTTTGTATGCCGTCATATACGCCTCTGCCCCTGGCACTATCGCCAAGTCTATGAAATACATCCATATAAGCGGCATAATGGCATCCAATATTCCCACAAACAAAATACTGGCAACAAACAGCCAAAACCATTTTTTGTGCCGATAACTGTAGGTGAAAATTCGCTTCAAAAAAGGCAGGAGTGCCTTAGAGTCTTTGAACTCCCGTTCTCGTAACAATTTGTTTTTTTCCTCAGACATAGATGTAGCAATTAGTGTTGTTGTTTATGAGAGTAAGCCATCTCTAAATAACTAAGTTGCCTGAGCTTGTCGAAGGCAACTTTTATTTCACCCCTATCACCCCTTCCCATCTGGTACGGTGTTGGGCATTCGAGACTTCTCCCAAGAAATTCCCTATCACCTTCCAATCCTTTTTAAAGCTTTTTAGTTCCGTATTCAACTTATCTTTGCAAGCCTTTCCCAAATTTTTGCTAGAAGACTCACTGGTGTAAATAAATGCCATAATGTTGGAGGATTTGTGTTTGTTTGCTTCTGGCACTTGTCTGAGGATAATGTGTGCGCTAAGTGTATGGTCTCCACCGAAATTGCTTTCTCCTACATTGACACTCTCTACTTGTAAGGAATGATTTTTCAATTTATTATTGACATAGCCCTCTGCTTCGATGACCCATTTGTTTTTAAAATTTAAAAAATACTTTGCTTGACTCTGTGACGGGCTTGGCATTTGTCCCTTTAAAGTCAAATTCAAATGTAAATGATTGCTGGTCCACCACTCCTTGGTTTCCAACTTAATATCTTGTCCAATAAGACTGAACTGCACTCCTATAATGAACAGCAGTGCCCATATCCATTTTTTTGTTGTATGTTTCATAATTTAGCTTTTTTGTCTTTTAGACAGTCCATAGTCGATGGTCCATTGTCAACCATCGACCAATTTACTTCACCCTCCCAAAACGCATCGTCTTCATCATCCAGTCTGGAAGTGGTTGAGCGGGATCACGTTTTTTCATATTTTTGTACCAGCCAATCTTTTTGATGAGGGGCAATTTGTGGGTTTCGACAAACTCAATCAGTGTACCGTCGGGGTCCTCTGTATAGGCAAAACGACCAGCCGCCTCTCCCATATCAAAACTTTCGCCGCTGTCTACTGTAAAGGGATGTCCCAAGTTCTTGCATTTTTGCTTCAATTCGTCCATTCCAAAAATATCGTAGCACAAATGAATGAATCCGAGGTCGCCCCAAAAACGATCTTTGAAAATTTTGCGGGCTTCACGATCTATTACCTGCACCAACTCAATTTCGCTCTTACCCAAGACCTTGCTAAAAGCTCCTTGTCTTGGCTTAGAATGACGCAACAATACCCGACGACAATGAAAAGCTCCACCAGGCAAAGCTTGATAGTCTCCAAAGCGATTTTTCTCATCATAAACGATGGTATCATAGCCTAGAATTTGGCTATAAAATCGCTTTGCCTTTTCCATATCGCTTGTTCCAATTACACATCCATAGCCTCCACCTGTATGATGCTTGCCCTCTGTAAACCACGCCTTGCTCTCCACTATCTGAAAATAATTGCCATAGGGATCACTGATGTAAAAAGTTTCTTTTCCAGCAGGGTCCTTCGCCATCAAACCGATGATGTTTACCCCTTTCTTTTCAAAATAGGCATAGGTTTCTCTTACATTTTTGCACTTGATTTTGGTTGCAAAAATTCCCAAATCACCCAATTGCAATTCAAAATGTGGCGGCTTGGGCGTACGAGAAGTATACTGCCAAATTTCAAAGCCTCCTCCACCTTGTAAATTGAGGGCTAAGATGGCGTGGCGGTCTCTTGGTTCACCTCCCGTATAAGGCAACATCAAAGCTGCTGTAGCGGCCTCTTCAAACACGGGAATGTCTGTTCCAAAATGCTGGCGATACCACTTAAATGCCGCCTGAACATCGGCCACTCCTATTCCTATTTGCTGTATTCCACTGATAATGTATGACATAGGTTTTGCAAAGTTGTTTAAGCCTCAAAAATAGCAATACAATGCCAATTTATGGGAATGTCAAGCAAAAAACCGAGCCTCAATCTCCAAGACTTTATCCACAACACTTGTACAAATCATCTATATCACTATCTTTACATCCAAACCGTTCCTTGATATACGAAACCAATACATGATTTTTAATTTCTTAAAATTTCAATAAAAATATTTTCTGTTATTGGGAGCAAGTGTTGTGGTGCTTCGTCGCTACTGATTGACCCGCTATCCATTACTATGGTGGTTTTTCCGAGACAAGGCATGCCTTGTCTCTACATCCCCACCATATCCATTGCTATCGGGGCTAGATTATTTTGTTCACTCGCATCCGCAGAAAACGCTTTTTTTGCAACAATGTAGGCATTCCGCTTAGCCTCGCTCCTGATTGCTCGCCCCTCGCCCCTAAAAAAAGCGTAGGATGTTGCGGGTGGATGAACGCTTGTACGAAGGGCAAAATATGCGTTGGCTAACCAGCACTCCCGTAGCCTCAAAGTCACGCACATTGCCCCATAAAAAATCAACCAATCATGTTGCACTGATTCTCGGTACCATTTTAAAGAATAA
>JAHDIA010000129.1:2908-7055 GCA_020631035.1 Chitinophagales bacterium
GGGGATGTGTCGCTTGAGGCGGACTAGGAATTTTTCGCCGAGGCTGCCGATGATGATTTGGCGTTTTTGGCGGTGGATGCCTTGGAGAATTTGTTGGGCGCAAGTTTCGACGGGCATACCACTGGCTTGTCCTGGGTCGGTTTGCCCCCATTGAGTGCCATCGGGTTTGAGGGCGTTTTTGGAGATGTCGGTTTGAATACGACCTGGACAGACAAGGGTGACATGGATGTTGTGTTTTGCCATTTCAAAGCCCAGTGATTCGAAGTAGCCATGTAAGGCGTGTTTGGAGGCGGCATAGGCAGAACGTAGGGGAAATCCGAAGATGCCAACGAGGCTGCTGGTGACGGCAAAATGTCCTGTTTTGCGCTCGATCATATGGGGTAAGATGGCTTTGGTGAGGGCAATTGTACCAAAAAAGTTGACTTCGAGTATGCGGCGGTCTATTTCGATACTGCCTTCGTCGCAGGTAGAGCGTTGACTGATGCCGCCATTGTTGAACAATATGTCCACTTTTTGGGTAGTTTGTAGCACTGTATTGACCAATTGATCTATGTTTTCGGTTTGGGAAAGATCGAGTGGAAATACCCAGGCTTCTACTCCTTCTGCTTCGCAGGCTTGTTTGACTTGGGCGAGTTTGGATTCGTTGCGGGCAGATAAAATGAGGTTGGCTCCTTCTTTGGCGAAAGCGATGGCTGTGGCTGCTCCTATGCCTGCGGAGGCTCCTGTTATCCAGACGTTTTTTCCTTTGAACTTCAAGTGTTTTGGGTTTAGTGATTAAACTAATAATGCAAGTTACGTTTTTTTTTAAGATTTCAGTTGAAAACCAAAATCAGCGAAGACTTGCAAATAGAAATCAACGAATACAATTACTCAATCGACTTAATTACAAACTAAGAAGCAACCCAAGAACCTATTTTATACGTTATGTCAACATAAGGTAAGTTTTAGGGGCATTTCAATGTTAAAAATAACATTGGGTTTGGCATTTACTGTGTTTATGCCGTATTTTTAATTTAAGTGAATTACACAAATTCTATGATATGAGAAAAATAATAACTCTATTCTTTTTTATGATGGTTTTGTCTCCATTTATTGGAGCGCAAACTTTAACTGAAATGGAGCCTGACAGTTTGTACCCAGGTACACAACTTTCGGTGCTCATTACGGGCGAGGATATGCAGTTTACCCAAGCCTCTAGTACTGCTTTGTATTTTGGTCAAGATGGCGAAATTGACTGGGATTTTTATGGTTGGGGAACGACAGCAGTAAGCGCAAACAATTTGTTTACAAAAGTCGTCATTCCTTCTGAATATTATAAGGGAGGTACTTTTGACTTGTTTTACATCAGTGATTTTGCAGAACCCATTGTATTGGAAGATGCTTGTACTGTTTATTCTTTGCCAATAGATGCTATCAGTCCTAGTAGTGCCAATCAAGGAGAGCAATTGGAAGTGACCATTGCTTCTCAAGCGACCAATTTTGAGCAAGGGTCTTATACCGTTTGGTTCAATCAAGGCAGCAATACCTTTTATTTTGACCAAGGAAGTTCGACTGTTTGGTTTGACCAAGGAAGTGGTACTTTGAGTAATATTATTGCTACAGAAATCACCAATGCGCTTTCTGAAGATATGCTCAATGCCAATTTTGAAATCCCATTGGATGCCGAATGTGGCGTGTATGATGTCAATATGGTTAGTAGCTCTGGGGATTACTTTAGCCAATTGGGTAGTTTTAATATCAGTTGTGAGGCTTTGGTGAGTGGGAATGTTTACTACGATAGTGACAATGATGCCAATTATGATAGCAATGTAGATTCACCTTGGCAGAACGCACTTGTTCTTGTTGAACCAGGTGGCGTCATATTGACTACAGATGCAAATGGTCAATTTTCTGCCAATTTGGGTGCAGGGACTTATACCTTCTCTTTGTTGAATATTTACAATGGCAATTATTCTGTAACAAGTTCTGAAAGCATTACTGTGGTTATTGGTCCTGATAATGATGATGTTACGGATGTCAACTTTAGTATTTACCCAGACGAATTTGTCAATGACCTACAAGTAACAATGACAGGTGACATACCCATAGCAGGTTTTGCAACCAATTATTGGGTCAATGTTAAGAATGTGGGTTCAACTGTTGTAAATGGTGTGGTCAACTTGGATTTAGATGATTTGTTGACTTATGAAAGCAGTTCAATAGAACCAAGTAATATTGATGATGAGGATGATATTGAATGGACATTTTACAATTTGCCTCCCAATGAAGAATTCAATGTCAATTTGATGGCAGAAGTAGCCGTAGAAATCTTTGGTACACCACTTAATTCGAGCGTATCAGTCAATTTGGCGGACGATTTAATTGAAGCCAATCCAGAAGACAACTATTACCCATTGAACCAAGAAATTGTGTCTTCTTATGATCCCAATGACAAACTCATCACCAAAAATGAAGCTTTTGAAGAGGATTATGTATTGCTAGGGGAAGAATTGGAATACACCATCCGTTTCCAAAATACGGGTAATTACCAAGCCTTCAATGTACGTCTTGAAGATCCCATTGATCCCAGTTTGGACTTGTCTACCATTGAAACTGTTGGTAGCAGTCATCCTTATGAGTTTGAAATCAGAGATGATGGAGTGGTTGTTTGGTATTTCAACAACATCAATTTGCCCGATAGTTTGAGCAATGAGCCAGAAAGCCACGGATTTGTCAAATACCGTATCAGACCATTAGAGAATGTGGAAGTCAATACGGAAGTCAAAAATACCGCTTATATCTATTTTGATTTCAATCCAGCGGTGGTGACCAATACAGTGGAGACGACTTATACAGATGTATTGCCAGGAATCATACAACAGGAGCCAAACAGACTATATGATGTAAGCCGTGCGGTTCCCAATCCATTTACAGAGTCAACAGAAATTCGACTGGATTTTGACGATCCTAGTATAAAAATGTTGAAAATTTTTGATGCCAGCGGCAAAGTGTTAAAAACAATTGATATTCAGGGAGATAAAACAATAAAAATTGATCGAGAGGGTCTTGACAACGGAATTTATTTCTATGAAATTGTGGGCGACTCTAGGATTTTTGGAAAAATTGTTTTAATTTAGAGGCATCTCTCTTAATATCATCACGATTTATGATCCACCAAAGGGGTAGCAGTCCTTGCTACCCTTTCTTCTTTTTAGGGCTTTCCATCTTTATTTCTATCAAAAAACAGCCTAATTATCTCATTTTACTCTACTCACCTTGATGAGATTTGCCAACTTGTCTGAACTTCTCCCCAAATTTAGCGTATAAATTCAATGACTAAATGCTTATCTCTCTTTATTATATAGAGTCATTGAGGCAAGAATATTAGCCAAACATTTATCTGCCAAAGCTAATGAAGATATAAAAATCTATAAACCAGTACATTATACTTATTAAGCAAATAGCTTACTAAACGCAAAATAAATAATACAAAAAAATAATCTATTCTATAATTAATTACTGAATTTGGTGACAATTGTAAGAAATTAGAGTCAATGAAATAAGTGTAAAAAGCACACTTACATTGCGCTAAAACAAATATTTATTATTATATTGCAATTGCATTAAATTCATTAAACACACAAATTATGAAGTACTTAGTAGAGTTCATTGGTACATTTTTCCTTGTACTAACAATTGGACTAACTGTTTTGGGAGGGGCTGGTAGTTTTGCGCCAATCGCCATCGGTTCTGCCTTAATGGTGATGGTTTATGCTGGTGGTCATATTTCTGGAGCTCATTACAATCCTGCTGTAACACTTGCGGTTGCATTAAGAGGGAAATGTTCGTGGGCAGAAGCCCCTATTTATATGATTACGCAAATTGTCGCTTCAGTAGTAGCAGCTTTGACAGTTGCGTTCTTGATTCCAGAAAAAATAGATGCTTTTATGGCAGCTAATCCAGGAACTGGTGATGCTTTTGGTAGCCCAATAGCTCCACTCATTGCTGAATTTTTGGGAACCTTCGCACTTTGTTGGGTAGTATTGCATACTGCAACCAGTAAAGACAATGATGGTAACTCTTTCTATGGTTTGGCAATTGGTTTCACTGTAACGGCTATGGCTTATGCTTTAGGCGGATTTGGAACCGGAGGTTGTTTTAATCCTGC
>JAHDIA010000129.1:7065-11373 GCA_020631035.1 Chitinophagales bacterium
TATGCTTTAGGCGGTATTTCTGGTGGTGCTTTCAACCCAGCGGTTGCTACAGGTGTTAGCACTATGGGCTTGGCAAACTGGGCAGATATTTGGGTATTCTTGTTGGGTAACTTTGGTGCAGGTGCCTTAGCTGCGATATTGTTCAAAGCAACAAGTGCCAATGATAGAGATGATTAATTGACATTAATCTAGACAAAAAGACAAAAAACCTTCAGTCCTTTATTGGGCTGGAGGTTTTTTATTTTAGTCTACTTTTTCAACTTACAATCGTTTTCAACGCTTTTCGGTCAATTTTCCCATTAGTCGTTTTGGGAAAACTTTCTACAAAAATGATTTGTTTGGGGGCTTTGTAGCCCAATTTATCTTTCATTGCTTCTTGCAGTTTTTCTTTTTGATGACTTAGCCACTCTTCATTTTGGGTTTCAATCAATAAGACCAATTGCTCCCCTAATTGCTCATTGATTTTCCCCGTCACAAAACATTCAAATGGCAAGATTTTTGCTAAAACTGCCTCCACTTTTTCTGGATGTATTTTGATGCCCCCCGAATTGACGACATTGTCGTAGCGTCCCAAATAAGTAAATTGTCGCTCCCCTATCAGCTCTACCATATCATTGGTTTGAATGGATTTGCTCCACAAATCGGGTGCATTGATGCACAAACATTGGCGTTCATCTAGGGAAACCTCAATATTAGGCAAGACTTGGTAATGCTTGGCTTGGTCTGTTCCATTCAATTTTTTGAGGGCTATGTGGCTACTGGTTTCTGTCATTCCATAAGTTGCATAAAAAGCGGTTGAACACTCTTGCAATTTGGGAACAAAACTTGGATTCATTGGGGCACCACCAATGATGATGCTTTTAAAATGCTGTGTCTTTTGGGCATTGACCAATTCGTATACTTGGGTGGGGACCATTGCACAAAAGTCAAAGCTTTGTGTTGTTTCTAAGTGTTCCCCTATCCGATTGCTTGGCTGTACAATGTGTAAATTTAATCCTGCTACAAAAGAGCGAACAATCATCATTTTTCCCCCGACAAATTGTGGGGACAAACAAAGCAATGCGGTATTTTTTTCTTTTAATTTAAAATGATCGATGGTGCGTTGGGCACTGTTGCGCATACTTGCTTTGGGTAGTCGGATGATTTTGGGTTTGCCTGTCGAACCAGAGGTTTGTTGTTCTATATAGTCTATATTGGGATTGAGCCAATCGCTGACAAATTGCCAAAAATGTCGGAGATGGTCTGCTAAGTTCGATTGATTTAAATATTCTTGGGCGAGACTTTGTAATTCTATATCATTGTAAGTTTGACTAGCTATGGTCAGTTGCTTGGGCATTGTTTGTGGTTTGTGCAAAGATATAGTCTAGTTGGCTAGGTTCAATTATTTGCTTCTAAATATTTTTTATCATAAAAGAAATTTATTTGCTTAGCTATGCATCTTCCGAAGATGGCAACACAAAACTAAAACAAGTACCTACTCCCAATTCTGAATTTATCTCAATGGTCGCATCGTATTTTTCGAGTATTTTTTTGCAAGTTGCCAAACCAATGCCCGTCCCTTCAATCCCTTTATTGCCAGCCAATCGCTTAAAGGGTTGAAAAATCAGCTCATACTTATCTGCTGGAATGCCTCGTCCATTGTCTTTGATTTTAAACTCAAACTTATTTTCTTTTTTGTTTATTTCTAAATTAATTATAGGGTCAACTTCTGCTCTTCTGTATTTAATGGCATTGGACAAAAAGTTTTGAAACAGCAATAGAAAGTCTGTATAGTACCCATAAATGGTCTCATCATTTACCTCATATTCAATTAGGGCATTTTCCGACTTTATGATTTCAAATAAATTTAACTGAATGGTATCCAACAACTGTTTGATAGCAATAGCTTGCTTCTCATCATTGGAATGTCCTACTTTTGCAAAATTGAGTAAGTCAGAGGTTAAATCTGTCAGTTGTTGGCCAGCATTGATAATATATGCCAAGTATTCATCATTGTACTCAGCATTTTTTCCTTCTAAATCTACCTTCATCAAATTTCCAAAATTGACAATCAATCGAAGGGGCGACTTGATATCGTGCGAAACAACTTGGGCAAAAGATTGTAGATTTTCATTGGAGCTTTCCAATTGAGATTGGTATGATTTTATTTCTGTAAGGTCTTCCGCAAATACATAGGCACCTTCTATTTTACTTCCTCGTGCTGCTGGAAAATAAGCAACCCTCAAATAACGCTTTGCCTTGTCAAATTGAAATATTCCTTCGGTATGGATGGTTTCACCTAAAAAAACACGATCATACAGCGGTTTTAATTTTAAAAATTTCTCTTCACCAATTATATCCTTAACAGGTTTCAAATATATGTCTTCTCTTTTTAGTCCTGTCCATTCTTCATATTTCTTATTGTTGAAGATATATTGATAATTGGTATTGATTTTGGCGATTGAACCTGGAAACATATTGGTCATATGTAACAATTCTTTTTTCTGTCCTTCCACTGTTTCCATTGTAATCGCCAAAATTTTATTTTTCTCTGTTAACTCTTCATTGAGTTCGTCAATCTTAGCAAACAAAGTAGTGGTGGTATTCGGACTAACGACTTCTTCTTTCCCTTGCTTTTGAAGTGATTCAACAATTCCCCTTCTAATCGACAAAAAAGCCACAACCTGTTTGCTCAATATTTTGAGCATTTCTGCTTGTTGTTCACTAATTTCTCTTTTCTTTTTATCCGTGATACAAAAGGCACCTAATTTATTGTTTTGTTCATCTATGAGTGGATAACCAGCGTAAAACCCAATTGGCTGTTTTGCATCATGAACAATTTCCAAAGATTGTGTTCTTACATCTTTCGTTGTATCTGGAATGATTAAAACATCCTCTCCTTCGATTGTGTATTGACAAATAGAATTTTTCTTATCCATCGTTTTCAACTGTGCCCCATACTGACTCAAAATGTATTGCTGTTTGTCTCCAATGATGCTAATATAAGCAACAGGGGTATCACAAATTTTGGAAGCTAATAGCAAGGTCTGGGCAAAAAATGGTTCAGGAGAATAGGTATTCTCATACAATCCATAAGCCCTTAACAATTGATCTCTATCTTGAAAACGCATAATGCCCAATATAGTTATTCAGTAGTACAAAAGTGGGTGAATCTTATCTAAAGAAATGCCGTAACATATTCCTATAAAAACGTATACGAGTTCAAGAACGAAAGGTTTAAGTTTGTTGCCATTTTGCAAGGATACTCAGTATTTGAATATTTTTTGGAATAGGATCCCGATGCATCGGGATTGGGGCTTCGTTTGCATAGGGTGTCCCTGCTATCCGCTGCTATGGTGGTTCTTCCAAGACAAGGCATGCCTTGTCTCTACATTACCACCATATCCACTACTATCAGGCGTAAGCAAATTTGTTTGTGTCCTTCGTCGGTTCTCATTGTGTTTCCGTTTTAGCAAGCACCTCCTTTTTTCCATTAATGCTTCGTTTGGGTTCGACTGTAATTTCCGAACCTTCGGCTAGTAATACAGACTTGGGTTTTGTAGCCTTCAAAAAAGCAAAGTTTGCTCCATACATTTCTCCAAAATCGACATTAACCACATACTTATGTACGGGATAATGCTGCCATTTGGGATGTGTTACTTCATACTCATTGGTTTTGGCTTCATTTACTTTGGCATATCCCCAATAATGTTCGCTAATGAATTCGATTTCGCTATTGGGTAGTATGTCGATTGCTTGCTTGTCTGCCTCTACTTCGATGCTGTGCCACTGTCCTGCCTTTTTCCATTGATAACTTACCCTTCTTGTTTCCTCAGTTTCTTTCCATTCGTGTTTCATTGGGAGGGTTTCATAATTTTCTTTGTAGACAGTATTCGCAACAAAAGACAAAGCAAACTTGGGTACAATTTCCTTGATAAATACCACACCCCGTTTCCACTTCTCACCATCCCAACGTTTGACATAAAACCTCAAATTCACCTCTTCAAAATTGGTATGAAACGGAATCCTTACTCCCAATAATTGGGTATTTAAAAACATAAAACCAACTACACTTACATAGCATTTCCCTTCCCACAAATCCAATTCTGTTTTGTAGGGAATATAAGGTGTCAATATGCTTGGCTCAATCTCGTAATTGACCATTAATAGTTTTCTCCATTCTGCTTTTAAGAAGCTCATTTGATTTATATTTTGCCTTCTAGTTTTCCTATTAAACAAACACCCTAGAACTAAATTCGGTTCTATTGTAATGTTGTTTTATAGTAAAAGTTACAAACAAATTTGCGTGAGGGATAATAGCGGTACCCT
>JAHDIA010000130.1 GCA_020631035.1 Chitinophagales bacterium
CAAGGGTTATGCTCCCTGAATTGTAATTGTACAAATTGCCTACGTTTGACAGAGCTTTCGGTATAGGTAACTCCTGTGGTGGCATTGCCTTCTGGATCTTTGGTTGCCAATTTAAAATCGAGTCCAACACAGGCTTGATCTTCATAAAAAGGATCATATTCCTCTAAACGGTCAGCATTGCTCATATTAAAATCATCTACGACATCTTGAATCGCTGCTTCGATTTGTGATTTGTTTATTTTTTCAGGTCCTCCTTGATGTAATACATGAAAAACCATTGGAATGCTACGGTAATGACTTGAGGGACAGTCTCCATTTTTCAACTCTGCTGCACCATTTTCCTTTTTGGCTCGCTTCTCTTGTTCGTATATTTGGAGACGGCTTTCTTGTACGCTCTGGTATAAATTGGGGTTTTGTTGATACAATCTTTTGCTCACATGGTCTGTACCACAGGCTTCGGTGTGTTGGTGTTGTCCTTTCATTTTAAATGGTAGCATTAGCATCACCACACAGATACAAAGACACAGTATATTTTTCATTTTATTTGTTTCAGATTAATTAAAATTGATTGAATTGGGACGGAATGTTTGGGGCTTCGGACGATCGGGTGTCCCCGCTTTCCGCTGCTATGGTGGCAATAGACAAGGCATGCCTTGTCTCTACTGCCACCATATTCGCTACAATCGGCGGTCCGACATTTCGACCTAGGCATCGGTTATCTTCCTTCTTCGTCGATTCGTTTTCCAACCGCTTCACGCCCTGCTTTGGTAATCGGGGAATTAGGAGATTAGGAGATTAGGAATTAGGAATTAGGAATTAGGAATTAGGAATTAGGGAACTAGGGAACTAGGGAACTAGGGAACTGGAAACTAGGGAACTGGAAACTGGGGAACTGGAAACTGGGGAACTGGGAAATTAGGGATTTAGTAGACTAGGAATTACACAATTACCCAATCAACACAATTACTCAATCAACACAATTACTCAATCAACACTATTACCCAATCAACACTATTACCCAATCAACACTATTACCCAATCAACACAATTACTCAATCAACACAATTACCCAATCAACACTATTACCCAATCAATACAATTACCCAATCAACACCCACACTTACTTTTGAGACTTCAACTGAGCATTTTCTTCTTCCAATCGCTCAACTTTTTTATTCAATTCGATTAAGTGCAAAAACAATTCCTCAATTTTTTCTTGTTGGTTAACGGTAATGGTTCCCAATTCTACCCCTCCAGCTGCTTCGAGTTCTTTGGCTGATGGTGTGTTGTGTAAATGTCCTTTCTCTTCGATAATTGCCTCTACTTCGGTTAAGGAAGTCAACTCATAATCTTCTTCAAATACATAGTCTGCCCAACCTGTTTCAATCTTTACCTCTTTTGCCAAGATACCACCATTGACATACAAACGATAAGGATCACTAGCAGCTGTTGTGTAATTAGGATTTACTTGTGTTCCCAACATCAGGGCACCTTGCGCATCTAGTCTCATACGCTCTCCACCATTAACATCAAAAGCCGTAAACTCATTTTTCTTGTTTCTAATGACCCAACTTGATTCGGCATTTAACAAACCAAACTCATCGTTTTGATTGTGATAAATGATCCCCATCAAAGCTCCTTCTTTGGTAGCTATTCTCAAGCCTGATCTAGAACGCAAGTTCCAATAATAATTGTTAAAGGCTTGAAAGCGCAAACCAGAACCTTGGACATACAATCCATAATTGGTTTTAACTCTTAGCCAACTATTGGTATGAATAGAACCACTTACATCTAATTTGTAAGCAGGATTGGTAAGCCCTATACCAACCTTATCCAATGTTTTAATCACTCCAGGTGTGCTATCATCCCATTGAGCCATACTCGCTTGCT
Organism: Chitinophagales bacterium; assembly: GCA_020631035.1. Lineage (GTDB taxonomy): Bacteria > Bacteroidota > Bacteroidia > Chitinophagales > UBA2359 > JAHDGP01. Next base: position 1,891 of record JAHDIA010000130.1, read on the forward strand.
CTATAGCAACAAAACAAATAAACAATACAATTAAGCTTCTAAAAACGTTTTGAATTTTCATAGTAACAAATATTTAACAGATTAAAAAAATGATTTCTTTTTCAAAAACCATCGAGTGAGTATTGAGCCATTTTTGTATCACTCGATGGATTAGAAGAGAGTCTTTTTAAGACTTTAAGTATGTTTTTTTACTTCTACTCTCAATTGATTACCCTACAAATTTGAACTCTTTTAGCAGCTTGGGCAAGTACAAAAAATGATGGTTTTTGAGTCATTTTTTTGAGTTAGGCGTCTATCAGAGGTCGAAAAAATAACATAAGACACTGATAGTCAAAGGCTAAAATCGTCTACAAGAAAACTTCTTTTTCATTTCAGTTTTAACCAAAATACATGGCATTTTATCTTAAAAAGCTTTAATATTGTTGTTTCATAAAAGTGGGACAAATTACAATACATTGAACCGTTTTCTCGTACTAAGAAGTCTATATGAAAAAGAGCAAATTAATTGAGCTATTGGGTGCCTTACCCAAGGAAGAAATCAAAGAATTTGGGAAGTTTTTGAAGCGTACTTCCTCTGTTAAATCACATGGAAAATTGTGGTTGTTTGACTACTTAAAAAAGTACCATCCCGAGTTTCCCGAAGCCAAAGTAGACCGCAAATTCATTGCAAAAAAAATCAAAACCGCCCTTGATTTATCCGAAAAATCATTGGCAAACTTGATGACCAATTTGTATGTAGATATTGAGAATTATTTTATAGAGAAAGAACTTCAACTCAATGCAGTTGATCGAAATTTTATTCTATTAAAGGCACTTAAAAGAAACAAATTAGACAAGCTCTTTTTTAACAAGGTAGAACAAATACAAAAAGAATGGAAGACGGAACGTCCAAAAGGAATTGAACAATTGCACAATGAGTACAAGCTGGCAAAGACTTGTTTTATGCATCCCAATTATTCTCTATTTCCAGGACAGGACATTGACCCTCATTTACTCTTAGAAAAAATAGACACCTATTATTTTGCTGTTAAATTGTACTACAATTTGTGTATTGAAAGTACCCAATACACACTTGACCGCATGCAATCCTTGAATTATAAAAATCTAATCATTCCCATTTTAGAATTGATTCGTTCATCTAAAACAAAAAACACACCTCAATTACAATTTTTCACTCTATTATTAGAGGATTATCACAACAAAAAATTTGATAATTATATCAACTATAAAAATCTGTTTTTTGAATCTTATGATGTATTTGATTCAAATGAAGCACATGACATAATTACATTTTTACAAATAGCTGTTTATGAAAATTATAAATTAGGCAAAGCTGGTTCTTTACAAGAACTTTTTGAATTGAATAAATTTGCAGCAGAGAAACACTTAATTTTAGAAAATGGTTATGTTTCTGAATTTAGTTTTAAAAACATTGTTTTAACTGCTTGTGCTGCAAAAGAAATCTCTTGGGCTGAAACATTTGTAGAGGAGTTTGGAGAATATTTAGACAAAAATGTAAAGGAAGATATTAGTCAACTGTGTAAAGCCATCTTGGAATTTAACAAAGGTAATTTTGAACTCAGTTTGGAATATTTACTCACTGTTAAACTACCCGATGCAGTGTATGGGATTCAGATGCGCTGTTTACAATTACAATGTTATTATGAAGTGGAGAAATATGAGGAATTGTTTTACAATTTGGTCAAATCTTTTTCTACTTATTTGAGTAGAAATGACAAACTATCGGATACCTATAAAGAAGCCTGGCAAAACTTTATTCGTTATGCCAACAAACTCAAACAAGCACAATTTAACAATAAAAACAAAAAAGAAAAGTTACACCAAGAAATTACAGCACATACCAATATTAGTAGCAAAACTTGGTTATTAGAAAAAGCGGAAAAATTGTATAAAAAACAAATCCATTGAACAAGGTATGCTCAATGGATTTATCAAGTTTATATTTTATTTTTATGGAGCTAAAGCTACATAGTTCCCTCCATGAGGACCTCCACAATTTGCGAGTAAAGTATTATCTAGGCAATCTATCTGAATTGCTGCTTCAGGTTCCACACCATCTCTAATTCTCTGTGGCATATCAATATAAATACAAAAATCAACATCATAGGCAACATCTACGCCATCCCATACACCCTCTACATACAAGTCTATAACATAATTCCGATTATATGCAATGTATGAAGAAAAAGAATCTTGTGTAATAGACGGAACATCTACTTCTTTTATGGGTGTAGGCGAGTTACTCACTACTCCTGAATGTAAATTGGTAATTTGCCAACTTACTCTTGAAGTTTCAAAATCTAATAGATTGGAATCCTCATCAAGCATACATTGATTGTATTCAAAGGTCAAAATTGTCCCTGTTAATCCCCAATTCTGCTGCATTTCCCAACTTACATCAACACGAAATGGTAAAACCTCTCCTGTTGCTTCACTTACCATTTGTGCAAATCCATCCTTAAACTGTCCATCTTGCTCTTTATCAGACTGTTTTTGCTCTGTTTTTGTCAACAATTGAACATCAGCTCCAGTGTTCAATAATTCTGCTTTTTCGCAGCTTGTAAAGACAAATAAGATTGCCAACAAATAAAAAAATATTCTCTTCATTTTTATTAGGGTTTGTTCGTTAAATAATATGCCTCAAAGATACACCATCAAACCATCTCAAAACAACCACACTTTTGCCCTATTTTTGGAGCAAAAGGCAATACATTCAATAAAATATTTTTTATATCCCATTGAAAAACAAACAGAAACACAGCAAAATAACATACTCTCTTTTCATGTCAAACTTGCTCAAATTTGAAGCTATTTTGAGGGGAAATGAGTATTTCTGACTTCTTTTGTGGCAGCATTGTCCTAGAGAAAGGAATTGTATTTGTATTTCTTTGCCTGTTTTACATTACTTCGGCAACAAAGATAAGCTTTTGTAGGAAAAGATGCAAAAAACGATCATACGAAGGATTCAAGCAAACTAGCCTACGCCCGATGGTAGTGATTAGCCCACAGCGTGCTTCGACAGGCTCAGCACACGGAATTGATTTGGTAGGCTCAGCCACCTTTTGGTCATACCTTCGTTAAGGGGGACTCGCTTGGTGAGCCTGTCGAACCAAAGCGAGGACTAAAAACGGACAGCGGGGAGTTGCCCACCCACGAAGCAATCAACGTTCCGTCCTAATCTATAATTACAAACACAAAAAACCGAAGCCAAACAAGTCTGACTTCGGTATTCATTTTTAACCTATAAAAATACGATGTTTACATCTTAATCAATTTCTGTACTTGCTCACTATAGCCCATTCGGACTTTGACCAAATACACTCCGCTGTTCAAGTTCACATCATTTACATTTAAAGTATAATTTCCTTTGGCTTGTAATTCATTGTCTTGTATCACTTTTTGGAGTTGCCCATTGATGTCGTAAATTTCGATGCCAACAGTGGTTTCTTCCTCCACTTGATAGGCAATCGTGAATTGACCTTGACTTGGATTTGGGTAAAGTTTAAAGTAATCTTTTGTTGCTTCCCAATCAATATTGGTTTCATTACCCAATCTATTTCCATTGCAAGCAGAAGCATCACATGCAGCGATAATTGCTGTGAATTCTGATCCATACTCGGCGGTAAAATTAGAACGAATATCCACAGTAGATCCTGCTTGTAATGTCACCTCTTCGCCATTCGCAACTATATTTTCTTCAAGGTTGTTGCTAAGTAGAATATGGTAGTTTGCAGCCGCAAACGATGGCAGATCATTATTGTAAAATGTACGTGTGTCAAGGCAACAATCTTGAGGGGGCGTACCAGTATTTATGATTTCAATGGTATAGTCCTCTGCCTCTCCGTAAGTTGCTCTATCGCAAGCCTCGGCATCTGCTTTTCTAGAGACCATTATACGCAACCTATAAGTAGCTGGTGGTAAATTGGGTATCTCTAAGGTATAACTACCATTGTTTTCGACCAATATACTTTCGTCACTTTCAAAAAATGGATTTTGATTTCCATTTAACCAAGCATAAAAGTTCTTATTAAATCCATCATAACTGGCAATAGATTCTATGGCAATAGGATAGCTGGTATTTGCATACACTTGTGCTGACAAATGCGTATAATCAACAGTACCATTGCCCTGTATCACACCAGTACTGATGTTACTAATTTCCGATCCTTGTTCCCCCACCAATGTTACATCATCGATTCCTAAATAGTGTCCATCCGTTCCAAGGGTTTCAAATTCACAAATCAATCCTTGTACATCCCCTATTGTTATGGGAGTATTGGCTTCGTGGCTGTAAAACAAAAACTCAAACTTAGGAGTAGCTGTCGTCAAATCTATTTTCAACCAAGCATAATAATACTCTCCACAATCTTTAATGATTCTCAATGCAACATAAGCCTCATCTGTAAAATTGCTCAAACTAGATTCTGTAAAATACAAATCTTTGGGTATCCGAGATACATAATCACATATTTCATTAAAGCTTCCGTACTCACAAGTTTGATAGCTTCCTAAATTGCTATCTGGCAAAGTATTTTTATCAAGGAGCAATATTTCCTTTGAATTAGGCACATTGGTACAAAATGCTTCTACCCGCCATATATTAATGAGCGAATTGACAAGCATATATCCAGGAACTGGCGTCCCCACCAAATTGCCATCTACATCACAAGCAATAGAAGCACTTACGTCGTCCATTGGTTGTACACTAACAGTTAATCTTTCATTGTAAGAGAATCGCTCACTTAAATCGGGATGTGTATAATAGTCCAAGGTATCACCAAACTCAAGTGCATTGAAGGTACTACTAATTGGTTGAATCACTCCTGCATTTTCTGGATTGTAATAATCTACATGTATTTTTCCATCACAAGCCAATTGCAAGTTGGGTAGTGTAGAGGTAAAAGCATTAGCCGTAAAGTCAATGGTATAAGTTTCGTATTCTATATCTATTGGGTTAAAATTATTGGCAATGCTAAGCAGTGCTTTTGAAGGATCTGTTTGAACATCTAGTTGAAAATCAAGTAAACTATTGTTGGGTCCTGTAATGGTCATATTGTTTTGAGCATCGGGTCTAAACACAGCAGTGGTTCCATCTAATGTTAATTCAATTACATCATCAAAACTGCCATCATCATTTAAGCTCTCTTCCAAGATGTTAGAAGAGAACAATAGAAGTGGTGTATTGACGCCTCCTGCTATACTAACTGTATTGACATTCTCTTCAAATTTATAATCATGTAAAATTAGGTTTGTCTCTGTACCACACATTTGCACTTGCAAACGCAACCAACCATATTTTACATCACAAAACAGATCATATTTCAAACCTATGTATACAAATGCTCCATCTGACAAACTGGTGACATCCATCAAAGCTGTAGTGGGCGTTTCTAATGTAAAAGGTACAGAAGTATAATTGCCTGAAACACCAGAAATGCTTTCACCAGGATCAAAAAACTTTACAAATCCCGTTGTATTGTCCATACAAAACTGTAGTCTTTCTTGCTCTGATGCAATGTAAAATAAATTGTCTCTATACCCAACATAATAAAGCACTCCATCTACCTCCAAGTATCCAATTTGTTGAGTATTGGGTCCAATCTGAACATTGGGACAAATATCGTGATAACCACTTTCAGTATTGGGATACTTTCTGATATTGAATTTTTTACTACGCTCTGCTTCTCCTACAGCTATTCCATTAAATAAATTGATTCCATTTACTACATTAAAAAATTTAAAATCAATTTCCTCTAAATTTTCTGTTAAGTTAAAAACTCCATCCAAACGCAAAACTGCACTATCTTGATTTATGATATTTACCACTGGTGTCAAACCAGCATTTGCAGGCAGTCCCATAGTATAAAAATTTGCAGAGAGGTATGAAGGACCATTGTTACTATACAAGTTAGGATTAAAAGTAGCATTCTTTAATCTCATACCTATTTCAGTAATAATTTCTCCTGATGTACAAGGACCTTCCTCAAAGGTTTCGTTTACAAACTCTATACGTGCTACTGTCAAGTTCTCCCCCTCTCCCACATTGGGGTCATAGTATAATGCATTTCCCAAATTACCTTGGATGGCCCCTCGCTCCGAAATAGAACTATTCAATATACATTCAACATAGGCTATTTGTCCTTTGGTAAATGTTCTCATACAAGGAGTGTACTCCATAAAGTTATCATAGGCATAAGCAAAACCACATTCATACTGATCTAGCGATTCACAAGGATTGTCTACAGCTTTGTGTCCTTTACAATTTGGAGTATCATTAAAGGAGTTAATCATAGCACTAAAGGCAGCAGGATCTGGAAAATCATTGGGGTCAACTGCCTCATAAGATGGCTCCAATCCATGCAAAAAATCAAAGTCATCAATGGTACAATAATCACTAACTTGGTAGCCTCCCCAAGTATGACGCAAACCCAACCAGTGTCCTACTTCATGGGTAATGATAGAAGCATAGTCTCCCCTATCAATGCCATTTTGTATTTCTTCTCCTTCTGTTGCAGGTTTAAAAGACCAATAAGGCATAGCTACTCCATCATAGTAAAAATTTTCTAAGTCGCCAGCACTTGAATTGTTTGGATCTTCAACATGAGAGCTTTCTGGATAAAACGCTACTCCCGAAGAAATTCCATTGGACGTTTCAACAATATAGATATTCAAATATTGACTTCTATCCCATTGAATGATTTTTCTCAATTCTTGTCCATCTCCTTTTGAAGCATAACTTATAGACGATTTAGTTCTAGTAATCCCATTGGTCGGATTGCCGTTGGGATCTTTTTCTGCCAATCTAAATTCAATTTTAGATTTACCAACTAAACTAGGATAAGATATGGCGACATTGCAATCTTCTTCTAAATCTCCAGGCAATGGATTCACATCACAATCTGGATTCGTTTCAATATCAGTAAAAATTGGCGTAGAATTGGGATCATCTGTAACGATATTGGCAGTAATCCCTGCAAAATCTTGATTCAAACGATCTATTGCAGCCCTTGCATTTTTTTCACTAATGTATTCTGGCCCATTGACATCTCCATAAATATTGTGAAAAACTACTGGAATGATGTATTTATCATTGCTCCCACTTTTGGTATTTACTTGGTTGGGATCATTTTTGTCTAGTATAAATTGTTGGGCTTCTTTTAAAAATTGGTTAAAAATTTTCGCATTTCGCTCTTTTGCATTTACTTGTTTTTCTAAATATTTGGCTTGAGCAGTTGTCGTGCCACACATTGGCATTTCCTGCCCTATCACCTCTTTAGAGCACAAAAAGAGCACTCCAAAAAGACAAAGGAATATTATATTTTTCATCTTATTTATTTTTACAAATTAATTAAAAATCAAGTAGGTAGCATTAAATACTTTTACATTTGTATCTATCGATTCACCGTTTGACAATGTATTTTCATTGCTTATCTACTACTCGATTTAATTGGGTTAAGAAAGTCTATTGGGTTATAAAAATCTATATCCAAGCATACTGAAAACAACATACTATACAGCTTGGTTTCCCAGCCTATTCATCTCAAAACGCTACAGAAATAAATACACTTTTTTTTTGAACGGAACGCTGGGTATTTCAAACGAAGGCATCTCCCCGCTATCCGCTACTATGGTGGGTCTTCCAAGGCGCAAAATATTGCGTCTTTACATCCCCACCCTATTCGCTACTATCGGGCGTAGGCATCGCTTCTGTTGGTCCTTCGTTTGTGCTTTCATCCATCCGCTTCACGCTCTGCGTCTAAACTAAAAGGTGACACCTTTTCTTGCGGTTCTAAAGGCATCACCTTTGCATGTAAAATAGGTAGATCCAAGATTTTCGACCCTACTGTTTTTTCAATAAAGCATTCTCTTCTGTTAAATTTTCGACCTGTGCTTTTAAGGCTTCGACCTCTTTGTTCATTTCAATCATATGTAAAAACAATTCCTCTATTTTTTCTTGTTGCTTAACTGTCATTGCACCCAATTCTACCCCACCATTGTTTTCAATATCTTCGGCAGAAGGAGTATTCGGCAAAAAACCAAAATCTTCGATATGTGTTTCCACTTCTTCCAATGATTGCAAATGGTAATCCTCTTCAAATACATAGTCTGCCCAAGAAGCCTTTACCTTTACTTCTTTAAAAGCGGCTCCTCCATTCACATACATACGATAAATATATGGATCACCATTCTCATCTATCCCAGCTGATGACATTGGTGTATCAAAAGGTACATTATTAGGGTTTTGTCCTATAATCACTCGTCCATCATTCATAACATTCATCAAATGAATTGATGATGAACTTTTCAATGTAAAAGCAGATTTATTATACTGATCATTGTTGGTGACAACTGCTATTCCTCTACCTGAATTGGTTGCCAAATATACAAAGGTACTCCCATTGTGAAATTTAGTCTGCCAAGCCCCATTATCGCTCTTCACAGCAAAAGAGTGATTGCCCAAATTACTAAGACCTATACCAACCTTGTCTGTAGTATGAATAGTCCCTGATGTATTGTTATTCCATTGTGCGTTGAGCATTTGCCCCATTGTCATTAAAGCAATTAATACAAAAAAACTGTTCTGAAATAGTTTTTGAAAATTCATTTTGTTAAGTTTTACAGATTAATAAATAATATGCTACAAAGATCAACTCATCTGTTATGTTTCGCAAACATAAATCACTATAGATTACTATAGGTTTTTTTGTTAAAACTCAAAAAGAACAAAGCAAAAACCAATCATAAATAGCTGTTTATCAAAAACTTAAAACAAAATTTATTTAATAAAAAATTCGATACTTTTTGGAGTATTTTTTCCAAAACAATTAATCAAATGCCTATAAACAAAAAACCGAAGCCAAATAAATTTGGCTTCGGTTCTTCTTTTTCAATCTCTTGTTCCCCAACTGGATTGTTTTCCACAAAATCTTTGGTTTGAATCGTATAGCGAATTTGTCCAATTGTTGCCTCTGCTGCACAATCCGCAACTCTTGTTTCAAAGGCCGTTTCTTGGGTTCCCTGAAGAACAGCATCTTCCAAAGAAAAAACAAAAACTTCTTTTTCTGCATCCCAAGCTTGAGTATAAAATTCATTGGAATGAGCAGGTGCAGATTCTTTATAATACAACCCGATTTTCAAAACCTGGGACTTTTTGTTTACTCAATTCGTTATTTGTTCAAATAGATATGGATTTTTTATGGGCGACTCTCCCCGTTTCAAACTAGTTCAGTCTGGTTTACTTTGCCTGCTTTTTCGGTACAGAACACTTATCCATCCCCATACGCCACGCTACAATGAGCAATTTATGGCAATACACATTTTATAAATAGCGTTAATTTTTGTAAGTTCGCTTTCTACATCATGCTACTAACTGGGAAATTATTACAATTAAGTACAGTGTAAAATAAGTAAATATGTATTTTGGGTAGTAGATTTTTGTTCTATACAAAGA
>JAHDIA010000843.1 GCA_020631035.1 Chitinophagales bacterium
ACCACCAGCGGCTTTCACTTCGGATGTCAATTTAATATCGGTACCACGACCTGCCATATTGGTTGCAATGGTTACCTGACCTGGGCGACCCGCTTCGGCAACAATCTCTGCCTCACGTAAGTGATGCTTGGCGTTGAGGACGTTGTGTTGGATGCCTTTCATTTGTAAGGCTCTACTCAACAACTCTGACACCTCTACTGTGGTTGTACCAATCAATACAGGACGACCTTTGTCTCTCAAGCGCAATACCTCATTGATGACGGCATTGAATTTCTCACGAACGGTTTTGTAAACCAAATCTTGGCGGTCGTCTCTAATAACTGGACGGTTGGTTGGAATCACCATTACATCCAATTTGTAGATGTCCCAGAACTCTCCCGCCTCTGTTTCTGCTGTACCCGTCATACCAGCCAATTTGTGGTACATACGGAAGTAGTTTTGCAAGGTAATGGTTGCAAAAGTTTGAGTTGCGGACTCTACTTTTACATTTTCCTTGGCTTCGATGGCTTGGTGTAGACCATCAGAGTAACGTCTACCTTCCATCACACGTCCTGTCCCCTCATCTACAATTTTGACCTTGCCTTCGTCGATGATGTATTCTACATCTTTTTCAAACAAAGCGTAGGCTTTTAGCAATTGTTGTACTGAGTGGATTCTTTCTGACTTAATAGAAAAGTCTTGAATGATTTTGTCTTTTGCCGCTTGTTTTTCTTCAGCATCCATCGCTGAACGTTCGATGCCTGCTACTTCAGAACCAATGTCAGGTACAATAAAGAAGTTGGGATCGTCCCCTGTACCAGTAATGAGGTTTAGCCCATTTTCTCTAAGGTCAATGGTGTTTTGTTTTTCTTCAATAACAAAGTACAACACATCGTCTACAATGTGCATATTCTTATTTTGCTCTGCCATATAGAAAGACTCTGCTTTGAGCAACAAAGTTTTCATTCCTGGCTCAGCTAAATATTTGATGAGTGCCTTGTTTTTGGGCAATGCTCTGAACGCTCTAAACAAGAACAAACCACCTGTTTTTTCATCGGTATTGCCTGCGGCTATTTCACTTTTGGCTTTAGAGAATGTTTCTCTAAAAACTTTCTTTTGTGCCTCCATCAAGCGTTCGATACGAGGTTTGAGTTCGTGGAACTCGTGCTTGTCTCCTTGTGGGACTGGACCAGAAATGATGAGTGGTGTACGTGCATCATCCACCAATACAGAATCCACCTCATCAATCATTGCGTAATGGTGTTTTACCTGTACCAATTCTTCGGCATTGCGGCACATATTGTCTCTCAAGTAGTCGAAACCAAATTCGTTGTTGGTTCCATAAGTAATGTCTGCTGCATAGGCGTTGCGACGAGCTTCAGAATTAGAATCGTGTTTGTCAATACAATCAACTCTTAAACCTAAGAACTCAAAAATTCCTCCCATCCATTCGGAGTCTCTTTTTGCTAGGTAGTTGTTGACTGTTACGATGTGAACTCCTTCGCCAGCCAAAGCGTTGAGGTAGGCAGGTAAAGTTGCTACAAGGGTTTTACCTTCCCCTGTTTGCATCTCTGCAATTTTACCTTGGTGTAATGCTACACCACCGATGAGCTGTACATCATAATGCATCATATCCCAAGTAATCATATTGCCTGCGGCTTCCCAAGTGCTTTGGTAAATTGCTTGATTGCCTTCAATACTAATATGACTTCGCTCAATAGACAAATCCCTATCTAATTCCGTTGCTGTCACTCTAATCGAGTCACTTTCACTAAAACGACGAGCTGTTTCTTTGACAACTGCAAAAGCTTGTGGAAGAATG
>JAHDIA010000131.1 GCA_020631035.1 Chitinophagales bacterium
CAGATTTGTTTTTAGAAAAATATCCATCAATTGTATTGGTTAAAAGCAAAGACAATGGAGGCTTTGCAAAAGGAAACAATCAAGGGGTAAAAATAGCCAAAGGGAAATATATTTTTTTATTAAACTCAGATACAGAACTCCTCAACAATGTACTAAAACTTAGTTATGATTTTTTAGAAGAAAATCAAACAGTTGGTTTGATGACAGGGCAGTTACACAATCCTGGTGGCAAGATTCAATAAAATTGTAGAAAATTTAGAACCATAAGTTGGGAATTGCTGGAAATTGTACCGCTATATTTTTTATTGCCAAAAAAGAAACGAGAAAACTTGATGTTGCACCATTATTTTCCACACGATAGGCGAGTGAGCTGTGACTGGGTTTCTGGTGCTTATATGTTTTTTCGGTCAGAAATAATAGAACAATTGCCAGACAAAAAATTAGCAGAAGATTTTTTTATGTATTGTGAAGATGTTTTGTGGTGTTGGCAAATAAAAGAGTTGGGCTATGAAATTGAATTTATACCAGAACCCCAAGTTTTTCACATACATCACGGAAGTGTAAACAAAGAAAAGAAAATAAGAGTTCGAGAAACAGTTATGAAAAATCATTCTCTTTTTATGAAAAACTATTTTTATCCCAATTGGAAATACTATGTGTTTAGGTCAATTTATTTTTGCAAACAGCATCTCATAATGTTAATAGAACAATTTAAAAAATGAGTAGGCAGATGAGCAATATACCTCAACCTATTATTATAATGGGAATGCATAGATCTGGAACATCTATCATATCAAGTATTCTTGAAAATATAGGGCTGTTTATTGGTAATGAGAAACAAGGAGATTTTGAAGCCATCTTTTTTTTAAATATAAACGATGGCTTATTAAAAAAGGCGAATCTAAGTTGGGACAATCTTGAAGAAGTCCCCATTAAATGGGAGAAACACAACAAAGAGGTCTTGGTAAAAGAAATTAAAGAAAAAATAAATTCAAAACACTTTAAACATTTTTTGAAAAAACAAAAAAGCATTGAACAAATTGATGCTTTGTGGGGATGGAAAGATCCTCGCAATACACTAACTTTTGACATTTGGAATGAAATATTTCCACAAGCCAAGGTTTTACATATTTATAGAAACCCTATAGATGTAGCCAATAGTCTGAGAAAACGCTATTTGGAGAGTTTAGATACAAAAAAATACTTGATAAAAACATTGAAAAAAGTACCAAATGTTTTAGCTGAAGTTAGAAAGGAAAGAAGGATTACCAATAATTACAATCCCTCTTTTTTTGTTGATATAGAGTATGGGGTATCTTTGTGGGAAATGTATGTGTCGGAGGCTCTAAGAGTAAAAAGTATATTGCCCTCAGAGCGATATATGGAAGTCAAGTATGAACTTTTTTTAGATGCACCAGAAAAGGAACTAAACAAGGTGATTGATTTTATAGGATTGAATTGTAGCAAAGAAAAATTAAACAATAGCCTTGCAGTTTTAAATAAATCTAGAAAGTATGCATTTTTAAATAGTCAATACTTGATTAAACAATATCAAAAAATAAAACAAAGGAAGCTGTTAGAAACACTAGGGTATGAGGCTATTATATGAAGATATGGTCTGGGGAATATTCAATACTAATAGGAAAAATACGTAATTATGATAAGAAAAATTAAAAATAAACTAAGAACACACTTTGGGAAACCAATGAATGAATACAAAGGTTTGAATTTGCCATTGTTTAGAAACAATCATGATTTAAGTGACAACCAAAAATACTTGGATTCTGCTGTTGAGCAAATTAAACATGTAAATGAACATTTTAAATTGGACGAAAATGCTGTTTTCTTTGATTTTGGTTGTGGGCAAGGTCGATTGGTAAATGGATTTGAATATGCCAAAATAAATCTAGGAAATTATTATGGAGTAGATACCAATCCCGATTCTATAAGTTGGTGCCAAAAATGGTTGGGGGGATACAATGACAAATATAAATTCATCCATGTGCCAGCTTACAATGCTCGGTACAATAACAAAGCGAAAGGACGTGGTAAATTGCCACTTGGGGAGGGACAAGCAGATGTTGTATTCCTAAACTCAGTCTTTTCTCATATGCTTACGGATGATGTGGAATTTTATCTCGAAGAATTTTATCGGATATTGAAAAATAAAGGGATTGTGTATATGACAGCTTTTGTAGAAGAAAATGTGCCAGATATGGAAGAAAATCCGCCCAATTATGTTCGGAAATCAGTAGGTGCCTTACATCATGTCAGATATGAAAAAAACTTCTTTTTTCAATTGGTTAAAAAACGTGGGTTTAATATTGATAACTTTTATTATCAACAATTTACCAGATCACAACAAAGTATTATTGTTGCAAGAAAAATTGAAGGAAAATGATTTGTTCGGAGACAATTTTTGTACCACAAATGAGCTGAGAAGTGCATATATAAGTAGTGTGACATAATTATAGAATGGCTCAAACTACAAAAATTGTTATAGAAACTTTTTAGTATAAAAATATTTTTATGGCAAATAATAAAATCAAATTAATTATTGGACCATCTTCATCTGGAAAGTCCACTTTTATTAAAAATGCATTTGATAAAAGTGAATTAAATGTGATTATGGCAAATAAGCTGGAGTCTGTAGAGATGCTGGAGCAAGATTGTATTGTACATTACAATACCTTTCGACCATACAAAAATACTACTGAAAATATTTCCAATGAGTTTTTGGATGATCCTGCTTTGAAATTGCTCCTAGAACAAAAAGATAATTTGGATATATTTTTCTTGGTCTTAAATAAATCAAGTTTGCTCAAAAGAATCATTTTGAGAAAAAAAGTAGAGCCATTGTTTAATAGGATTTTTAAGAGGAAATATCCTTCCAATGATATATTTGACTTGGTTTGTCATTTGGATTATGAACAATTTTATGAAAAATGGTTTGACTTTTTTGAAAAACATAGTCTATCTTATAGACTCATTAGTTCTTGTAATGATGAGTTTAGACAATTATCTGGACTTGAAGAAGCCCGTGAGATTATAAAAGACAATAAAAAAGAAGTTTACTCTAAAGAGGAAGTTCAATCCATTTTAAAAAGGTATAAGTTTGGTTATCAAAAAATAGATTTGCCTTATGGCTTATCTACCAAAGGAAATAAAAGAGATCAATCATTAGAACTTATTTTTAAAGACAATATAAGAGGGAAATCTCTTTTAGATGTAGGATGTGCCTATGGATATTTTTGTTTTGAGGCAGAAAAGAGATATGCAAAAGAGGTCTATGGGACGGAGTTGAAAACGGAACGATTTGTAGGAGCAAATATCATCAAAGAGGTTATGGGCAGCGATGTGAACTTTTTGGATGTTGATATATTTGAACAAAAATTTGAAAGGACATTTGATGTTATCATTTTTTTGAATGTCATACATCATTTAAAGTATCCTGTTTATGCACTTAAAGTATTGAGTGATTTGTGCAATGAAAAGTTGATTATTGAGTTTCCTACAATCGGAGATAAAAAGTTTCAAGCCAGTTTTAAAGATAAGATGAAAGATAAAAACTTGCCTTTAATAGGAGTGAGTTTGTATGGAAAGTACGATCAAACCTTTTTATTTAATGATGAGGCTTTAAGACGAATTTTACTAGAACACGACAATTTGTTTAGTAAGGTAGAATTTATGGAATCTCCTTTTGAAAAAGAACGACGCATTGCTATTTGTTATAAGTAAATGGTAAGATGAATTTAAACGTTTAAGTATACATAAAATGCAAGCAGACTTGATAATTAGTAATGTTTATGAAGATTTGATGGCTAAAAAGACCAAATTAGCTGTATTAGGTCTAGGATATGTTGGTTTACCTGTAGCCCTTGAATTTGCCAAGCATTTTTCAGTCATTGGTCTAGATATCAATGAAGAGAAAGTGGGACAGATGAAAGAAGGCATTGATCCCAACAATGAACTTACACCTAAAGACTTTGAAAAAAAAGACATTGCTTTTACTACCAATATAGAAGACTTGGCAGAGGCACGCTTTTTTATTGTAGCAGTGCCCACACCTGTGAGTCGTTTCAATGTCCCCAATTTAGCTCCACTACAAAGTGCCTCCAAAGAATTGGCTAGAGTATTGAAACCAGGAGACATTGTAGTGTATGAATCGACAGTCTATCCAGGTTGTACAGAAGAGGATTGTGTGCCCATTTTGGAAGAAGGTTCGGGTTTGAAAATGCACACAGATTTTAAGGTAGGTTACTCACCAGAACGCATCAACCCAGGTGATAAAGTACACACTCTTTCCAACACCGTCAAAATTGTTTCGGGTTGTTGTGATGAATCCTTGGAAGTGATTGCCAATGTTTACGAATGCATCATCGAAGCAGGAGTACACCGTGCGCCCTCTATCAAAGTAGCGGAAGCTGCCAAAATCATTGAAAATACTCAAAGAGATTTGAACATTGCCTTGATGAATGAATTGTCTATGATATTTGACAAGGTGGGAATCAATACCATGGACGTGATTGACGCGGCAGGAACCAAGTGGAACTTCCTCAAGTTTTATCCTGGTTTGGTCGGGGGACATTGTATAGGAGTTGATCCATACTATCTGACCCACAAATCTATTGAGCTGGGCTATACACCCGAAATCATTTTGAGTGGACGTAAGGTCAATGACAATTTGAGTCGCCACGTTGCCAAAAGAGCTGTTCAGATGATCAGTGGACAAGGAAAAAGCATCAACCAAGCAAAGGTGTTGGTGATGGGCATTACCTTTAAAGAGAATGTAAGCGACATCCGAAATTCAAAAGTAGTGGATGTGGTCAAGGAATTGGAAAGTTACAATGTTCAGGTAGACATAAGTGATCCTTTTGCCAATAAGGAAGAGCTAAAAAGAGAATACGATTTGAGCTTGGTAGATAAAATTGGAGCCAATTATGATTGCATTATTTTGGCAGTCAAACACAAGCAATTCCTAAATTTAGATGAACAGTATTTTAAAAGTATTTCCAATGGAAAAGGCATTTTAATCGACATTAAAAGTTTGTTGATTGGAGAGGTCAAAGATATGGAATATTGGACATTGTAAAAGTTAAATATGTTGGATAGAATTGAAATAGTCAATCAAACCATACAAAAAAAAGGATTTGAAAATTATCTGGAAATAGGGGTGCAGTGGGGAACTATGTTTTTTAACATCCATTGTAAAAACAAAGTCGCCGTAGACCCTGCATTTAAAATCAAGTGGAAGAGTAAATTAAAGCATAAGGTGTTGAATCTTGCTTCTAATGCTCAATACGTTGAACAAACCAGCGACGCTTTTTTTGAAACACAACAAAGCTTGATAAAAGATTTAGGTGGTTTTGATATAGTATTCATAGATGGTTTGCATACCTATGAACAAGTTATGAAAGATATACAAAATGCGCTCGCTTGTCTAAAAAAAGATGGAGTCATTTACCTACATGATTGTAACCCACCAAGCAAATATGCTGCTGTGCCTGCTACATCTATGGACGATTTTAGAAAACAGGCAAAGGAGGCAGGAGAAGATTGGGGGCAGTTTTGGACAGGGGATGTTTGGAAAGCCATAGTTCATTTGCGTTCGAGTAGAAGAGATTTAGAGGTAAGGGTTTTCGATTGTGACTTTGGAGTTGGAATGGTTCGTAGAGCCGATAATCCATCTTTGCTCTCTTTATCACCTAATGATATTACTCAATTGACCTACGAAGATTTAAAACAAAGAAGAAAAGAGTTTTTATCCTTAACACCTCCTACAGATTTTCAAAATTTTCTAAATAGAATTTAGAACCTGTCTGAAAACCTATTCTGAGTTTGAGGCAGAAGTATTTTGTGCCAGTACAAGGCTCAAAAAACGGACTGGGCTGGCACACCAGTTATGCAGCGCACGTTCGCTTACTTGAACACTCTCTTTGTCAAATCGCTTGTGAATAGCCATAAAGTTTGGGCTGGTGTACATAAAAATGCAGGGGGCTTCTTCGTGTAACAATGCCTGCCATTGTTTGTACAACTCGCTACGTTTGCTGGGATCTGGGTAGTAATGGGAGAACCGTTGTCCCACTTCTCTTCTGGTCTAAATTCATAGGAAAACACAAGTCCACCTTCAGGTGTTTTTTCTACTCTTGGGAGTTCTTTTGCTAGTACGGGAACCAATTGCAAATCATTTCCATAATTGAGCAAGGATTGAAACATCAAACGTTTGATTTGCCCAGCTCCTGAATCAGTTGTATTGTGTGGATGCAATCCCGTTGGGTCCGACAACTGATGAACAATGATTTCATCTTTGTAAACCTTGTTTTGTACAGACTCTTTTCCCCTTGCTTCTCTAATGCAAGAACTGCACAACAACAATAAGTCAAAGAAAATGATTAAAAAGACAATATGTGAATTGCTATATTTCATGATGGTGTGTTGTTAATTTTTAAAAAGAATGAAAAAAGAATGTGTGTTGTTTTACTTGTTAGAATTGCCAATCTTTGTTCTTGTGTTTCATTGTCTAAAGGGCATTCCTTGCCCAGTCCAAATAATTGAATTTATTTGTTTACTAAATAGGTGTTAAAATTTAAAAAAATGATGCTTTAAAGTATCTTGATCTTGTCGCAGAACAAACTGTTTACAATAGGGTAGTGTAGGCCATTGCAAAAAAATCACGTCTGATCTCAAACTTTTTTATTTTTTTCGCATTATTTATTAAAAACAGTATGAACGTTCTTATCAGTGGAGGGAGTGGACTAGTCGGAACAGTTTTAAGTCAATTGTTATTACAAAATGGTCATAGCGTTAGCCACCTAAGCCGTCGTTCTGGTAACAAAGATCAAATCAAGGTTTACCAATGGGACTTGACAAAAGGCTTTATAGAAGAAGGGGCAATTGAAAATGCAGACCACATTGTCCATTTAGCAGGTACAGGCATTGCCGACCAACGCTGGACCAAAGCACGCAAAAAAAGCATCATAGACAGTCGGGTACAGTCAGCACAACTGCTAGAAAAATACCTTCGCAACAGTACACACAAAGTTCAAAGTTTTGTTTCTGCTTCTGGTATGGGCTACTACGGCGACGGGCGCAACAAAGTACTTACCGAAACCGATACAGCAGGCAGCGATTTTCTAGCAGATGTTTGTGTAAAGTGGGAAAGAGCCAGTGAAGGCATTGAGCAGATGGGCATTCGTCGTTCCATTCTTCGCATTTCTTTGGTTTTGAGCAAAGATGGGGGCGCACTTCCCAAAATGGCACTTCCCGCCAAAATGGGTTTGGGCAATTACTTTGGAAATGGCTCCCAAATTTATTCGTGGATTCAGATCGAAGACCTCGCTCGAATGTTTTTATTTTGCATCGAACATCCACAAGTGTCGGGCATCTTTAATGCCGCTACACCATACGCACTCAGCAACAAAGAGTTTGTCAAAGTCTTGTGCAAAGCATTGGGGCGTCCCTTTATTCCATTTCCTGCGCCAGCCTTTGCCCTCAAAATGATTTTGGGCGAAATGTCCGCAGCCGTTTTAGGGAGCATCCACATATCCGCTGATAAAATTAAAGAAGCAGGATTTAATTTTAAATATCCCCAACTCCAACAAGCACTAGAGGAAATTTATAAGTAGATTGAATCTTAAATTTTGAATCTTAAATCCTAAATTATTTATGGTGCAACGTTTGTGACTTAGAGGCTGCGTGCAGTCTGGTTAGCCAACGCAGGTTTTTGGCTGCGTCGTAAATTTTTACCGCCCGCTCATCCTGCGCTATAGAAAATCCAACTCACAACTACCGCTTGATCTTACGCAACACCTGTCGTACCAAACCATTGATGTCTGGAGAAGGTTTGAACAAAAGAATCAGCCCACCATACACCAAAGTAACAATGATAGACTTTAGCAATAAATTACAGAAAGGAGGAATTATTTGGATGATTTTTTGAGGCAAACTATTGGCATAAGGTGCCATAATTGTTTGTATGTATTCTGTCAAATCTGGTGTGATATATGCTGCCCCAAATGCCACCAAACCAATCAACAACACAACAATGGTTTGATAAGAGAAAGGTTGCATCTTCATTTTCTTCCAAATAAAACCGAACTTGAGGAAATTAAAACAAAAGAGTGAAAGGGCAGTCGCAAGAGCCGCTCCATTGACTTGATAAATTGGAATGAATACGAGATTCCAAATGATGTTGAGAACAGCAAGTGCCAAAATTGCATAAAAGTTAAAGCGAAAATGTTCAGAAAATCCAATGATTTGTTGATTGACACTAGTAGCCATATCAAACAATTTACCAATGCCCAAAATAAGGATGGCATACTTGGCAACAGCATATGTCTGCCCATTTGGAATGATTTGATACAATTCATCTACACTTACCCAAACTCCTACGAGTATAAACAGACCAACAATCAATAAATTGAGGGAAGATTTAGAATACAATTTTTGAATCTCTTTTAAATTGCCATCTTTCCAAGCTTGCGAAATCAAGGGAGCAATAATATTGAGGATGGCTAGGGTTGGAATGGCAATGGTATTGGCAACCAAAAATGGAATGGTATACAGCCCTGCATCTTTGAGTGTTTCATTGCCCAAAGTTGCCAACATAAAAGTATCAATTCGAGTAGCCAAAACAGTTCCGATGCCTCCAAAAATACTATAAAAACTATAGGTGCCAATATCTTTTAAAAGAACTTTGTTTAAAAAGGAAAAATTAGGTCGCCAATATAATTGCTTGAGGTGACGGATATATACAATGTAAGATAGATTGCTCAGAGCATAAGCTGCGATCATTCCCCATACAATTTGGGTAAGTGTGATAAATTGGAAGTAGTACGCAACAGTACACAAGGCTTGAGCGAGCTTTATATAAATACTATTGAATATAGAAGGAATGGCAATTCGCTTGAAGTTGATACAGTAACTATATAACACACGCATAAAGACAATCACAACACTGAGTATCGGAATGTATTTTAAATGCGCTAAAAAAAGTTGAGAAGATTTTATACTACTATAATACTGATAGAAAAAGTCTTGAAAAATGAATGCTGCCAAAAGAAAGAGCAATGAACCCACACTTGCTCCCAAAAGTAGTAGAAACAGAAACCCATTGTGCCCATTTTTTTCATTTTTAAAATTGGGAAAGAAATGAAGGCTCGTCTGACTGAGACCCAACAATGCAAAAGGGACAACAAGCAAAGCAGTATCCAATACAAAGCGTAGCAAACCCCACTCCTCAGCCGTAAGTATGGCAGGGTATATGAATAGGGTACTAAGAATCCCTATGATGGTTCCTGTGTAGGAAACCATACTATGCTTAATTCCTTGTCTTTTGACGATGCCCATGCGCAAAATTTACTTGCAAAAGTATACATTATGCATTATGTTAGTATAGAGACTCATTTTTTTTGTGAAAATTTAGGTTTACTATGGTCATTATTCAAGCCAATCAAGAGAGTTTGTCGAATTTGTTGGGCAATGCACCTTACTTATACATTCGAGGTCAGTTGTTGTTCAAACAAGATGGGAAAGTAATGCTCACTGAAATACAGAAAGAATCTCACTACACAGTGAAAGAGTATGCTATGCTACCCAAAGACGCTCCTTTTGAGCTAATCAATGGAAAACTAGCACATATGCCATCACCTTTTATCAAGCATCAGAGAATTTCTGGGAAATTATATGTTCAATTATATACACATATTCAGGCAGAAAATTTGGGAGAGGTGTTTTCTGTTCCCTTAGATGTCCATTTCGATAAAGAAAATGTGTTTCAACCCGATTTGCTGTTTGTCTCCAATAAACGCAAACACATCATTCAAGAATATGTATATGGTGCGCCCAATTTGGTAGTGGAAATTAGTTCTAAAGGAACAGCCGAAAAAGACCAAAAGGAAAAGAAGGCAATCTATGAGCAATATGGTGTTCAAGAATATTGGATCATTGAACCCAAAACGGAACATTTGGAATTATATACATTAGAGGATGGAATATTGAAATTACAGAAAACATTAAGTAAATTGGATACTTTGGAATCAAATGTACTAAAAGGATTTAAGTTAAAATTGAATGTGATTTTTGATTGAAGCTTTTGAATCCAATTAACAAGGCTATGTCCAAGTAAAATAATGTATTAAAGAAACAAATCAATATCTTTGCACATTACCAACAATACTATTTGTGTGAAATACTCCTTAATCATAGCAACCTACAACCGACTCAACGAATTACAAGAGTTATTTGCCTCTGTTCAAAACTTGGATTTCTCAACTGAGCAGTTCGAATTGGTCATAGTAGACGACGGTTCTCAAGATGGGACCAAAGAGTTTGTAACAGAACAAAAATGGGATTTTAATGTATTGTATCTCCACCAACAAAACAAAGGACCAGGAGAAGCACGCAACCATGGTATGCGCAAGGCCAGAGGAAATTACTTTATGTTCATTGATTCCGATTGTATTCTCCCCCCACAATACCTCAGAGAAATAGATGACTTTTTAAAGCATACTCCCTTGGATGCTATCGGTGGTCCCGATACCTATCATCCCTCCTTTTCCCCCTTACTCAAGGCGATCAATTACTCTATGACTTCATTTATTGGAACAGGGGGAACAAGAGGTTCTAAAAAAAGTGTTACCAAGTACTATCCACGTAGTTTTAATATGGGCATCAAAAGAGAGGTCTATGATACCATTGGAGGAATGGGCAAGTTGAGACATGGGCAAGATATGGATTTTTCCGCACGAATTTATGCTGCAGGTTTTAAGGTTGGTCTCATTCCAGATGCCTTTGTCTATCACAAAAGACGCACCAGTCTACGCAAATTTTTCAAGCAGATATTCAATTGGGGCGTTACCCGTATCAATTTGGGTCGAATGCACAAAGGAATGCTCAAACCCATTCATCTAGCACCAACAGTGGTGACTTGGGGAAGTATTTTGACCTTATTGATTGCCCCCTTTCTGGGCTTTGGCAAATATCTATTGGGATTGATGTTGTTGGGGATGTTGGGAATTGCCCTATTTGCATTTTTCCAATCATTGTTTACCTACAAAAACATAAAAGTGGCATTTTTGTCCATCATTACCTTATTTACCCAAGTATTTGCCTACGGATTTGGCACAACCAGTGGATTGATTCAAGCATTACAAGGAAAAGAGGTCGCCAAAGGATTTACCAAAAATTATTACAAATAACCCACAGTAGAGACGCACGGCCGTGCGTCTGAACAGGAAATGGAACAGGAAATAGAATAGGAAATAGAACAGGAAATAGAACAGGAAATAGAACAGGAAATAGAACAGGAAAT